>JACCWJ010000021.1 GCA_013697705.1 Gammaproteobacteria bacterium
ATAATAAGGATAATAAGGATAATAAGGATAATAAGGATAATAAGGATAATAAGGATAATAAGGATAATAAGGATAATAAGGATAATAAGGATAATAAGGATAATAAGGATAAATCTAACGACTCTGCAAAAAATAACGATCAACCATCGCAATCTAAGAACAAAGATGAGCAGGCAAATAATAAAGACCAGTTAAAGAAAAGTGAGGGCGGTGATAAAAAAATCCCGAGAAATAGTGCTCAAAATCAATCTCAGCAGAACCCTTCCGCTAATCAAGAGAGCGATCCTCAAACAACGGGTGGCGGTCCTGAAAATAGTGAGCCAGATCCCAATGGCAACAAATCGCAAGTTAAGAATAAACCAAACTCAGCTTCTTTGGGGAATGCACAGGCCCAAAAAGAACAAGTAAAAAAAGCTCAATTAGCCGTGGCCAAAAAAAAATTAGATCAAGAAACAGACCAGTGGTTGCAGCAAATCACAGATGATCCGAGTGATTTGCTGCGGCGCAAAATAATGCGTGATCATTTGAAAAAACTAAATCAGTTAGAGGAAAATTAATGTATAGAAAATTTCTTCTCTCCCTGCTGTTTTTTTTTATTACGCCGGCATTTGCTACTTTGCAAGTAGAGCTTAGCCGTGACACCATAGCAACAGATGAAATGTTAACGCTGGTAATTTCAAGTAATGATCATCTCAGCATTGCCCCCGATTTGTCACCGCTAAAAAAAGAGTTTGATGTGGCTGGAACCAGTCAAAACTCCCAATTTAACATTATTAATGGTTCTACCCAGATGCAGACCCAGTGGCAAATAATATTGATCCCCAAACATGCGGGCGACATTATTATCCCCTCCTTGCAAGTCGGCAGAGAAAAAACAGGGTCGAGGATTGTGCATGTAATCGAGATAAAAAAAACGGTTAATTATCAGTCTGCTTCCCAAAACCAAGATATTTTTATTCAGGCCAATGTTGTGCCTAAAGAAACATTTATCGAAGAACAATTCGTCTATACCCTCAAATTGTTCTTTAGCAAATCGATAGAAAATCCCTACCTTATGGCTCCCGATTTGCCTGATGCCAAAATTACTCAGAATGGACAAGATATAATCTATACCACGATCAAAAATGGCAAATATTATCGAGTGCTAGAACGTTCCTACTTAATCACGCCTAAAAACATTGGCAGTTTTGCCATTCAACCGCCCATCTTGAAAGGGTATCTAGAAGGCCCTCGGGATCTGCGCGATGTTTACGGATTTTCAAATCATTCCTTACGCCCCCTTAAAATAGTGGGACCCATGTTAGAGATAAAAGTTAAACCCAAGCCCGCTAGCTTTGTTGGAAAATGGTTGCCTGCGAGAAAAGTGACAATGCAAGAGTCTTGGGAGCCTAATCCGCCTGTGTTTAAAGAAGGTGAGCCTGTCACCCAAATAGTTGAAGTCAAAGCAGAAGGAGCCACCGGTGATCAAATCCCGAATGTCAGCATTACTTCTTCGCCTAATCTGAATAGTTATCCTCAACTGCCGAAGCGAGACACCACTGTAAATGGCACTATGCAAGTAGGTAAGCTTACTCAGAAGATTGTTTTTATTCCTACCCATTCTGGAACAGTAACACTTCCTGCGGTTAAAGTGAGGTGGTGGAACAGTGTGCTCCAAAAAGAACAGGTTGCGATGCTCCCACCAAAAATGGTTAAGGTTTCTCCCTCAACTGTAAAGTTACCTGTTAATAACCCAGCTGTTGCCCAGTCTACCTTGAATCCCCCCGCGCCCCCTCCGGTAACAGCCTCGATACAGCCTAATTCAAAGCAGGGTCGACCTTTGTTTTGGCCGATAATCGCTATTCTTTTTATCACCCTCTGGCTAATTACAGTGTGGTTGTGGCGCCGTCAAATAAAAAAAGGTAGCCATTCACCCGGTGGTTATCATCCCTTCAATACCGGCGATCTTCAAAAACACATAAAATCTGCGAGCCTGGCGAATGATCCAAAACAAGTGCGGCGGTATTTGCTGGAGTGGGCCCGCCTCTATTGGCAAATGTCCGAGCTACATTCCTTGTCTGATATAGCGCAGCATCTGCAAGCCCAAGGCGCTTCTGTGCTCTTAAATGAGATAATGAACTTGGAAGCTGTCTTTTATGGAAAAAATCAAGGTAGTTGGAAAGGGGGGGCGTTTTTGCAGTCTTTTCAAGACTATTTAGAGTCAAAGGAAGCGAGCGACGCCACTGTAAATGCTGATCCCTTGCCACCACTTTATTATTAAGACGAAGTTAAGCAGAGAAAGACTTGTTATTTTTATATAAACCAGTATTATTTCCCTTTCGTGGGCCGTTAGCTCAGCTGGTAGAGCAGCGGACTTTTAATCCGTTGGTCGACAGTTCGAATCTGTCACGGCCCACCAATTAATCAATAAATCACCCTTAGTGCCGCCCAAAATTGAACGTCCTAGCCAACGAATCACTTGGGGTGCGAGTAGGTACCCTCTATGTTCAATTGTTTAGTTGAACGAAGAATTTCTTTTCTGGTCTGATCAACTTCTTCAATAATATTTAAAAACTCAAATCGATCATTTGATGTGAGTAATGGGAAACTATTTTCACTTGCCAATTCTTTAATAATGGTTTCTAAGTGGTCACACAGAGTCTCTTCCTCCATAGAGCTAGCAAAATGTCGAATAACTACTTTTATAAGTTTCGCTAGCTTATAGCGTTCCAAGTCTCGATCGGACATTTTATCGTTGTCTAGCATGAGAAATTTATTTAATTTCTGTAACGGTGCTGCATATATTTTTAATATATGCTTTTCTGGTGTATCTTTACTCATAAAGAAATTATGTAGGCTATCTATAATAACATTGCTACTTTTCGTTCCCATACTGAATAAGGAGTTAAGTTCATATCCCTTTTTAACCGCATCAAAATTTTCCTTCTTACCATAAAACAGAGATGAAAACTGAGCGCTAACTTTCTTGAAATCATCTTTAGTTTTGATTGTCATGCGTGAAAATTCAGTGCATTGTTTCGGTGTAAGGTATTGAATGATTTTCACGAAATTGTCGTGGCCTTTAACCATCTCCGGAAGTTGGTTTTTAAGCTGTTCGTAAATTAGCGTGCGTTGTTCTTCATTGGCTGGGTCCAGTGCACTGTTAAATTCTTCGGCAGTTTTAATTTTTTTCAGACATACCTCAACATATTGTTCTGGAGAAAGGTATTTGAATATTTTGTAAAAATCATTATTTATCATTTCAGGCAATTTTTCTTTGACTGCTTCGTAAATTTTAGAGTTATTATCTTGGTCGTAAGCAAGCATTGAGGCAACAAAGGTATCCAGATTTGTAATTTTTTTATGCACCAATTCAGCGCTTTGTCCCGGTGTTAGATGCTTAAAAATAATAACAAAATCCCGTGGAGAGCTAATCATGTCGGGCAATATATCTTTAACTGCTTCAAAAATTTCCGTGCGATGTACTTCGTCGCCTGATTCGATCGCATTCTCAAAGCCGTGGAAATTTCTAATTTTATTAAGAATAAGTTCTGCAGATTGTGCTGCTGTAAGGTACTTAAATACAAAATAATAATCTACATTTTCTTTAATCATGTTAGGCAAGGAATTCTTAAAGGATTCATAAATTTTAGTTCGTTTTTCCTGATTTTCGATTTTCATCGCATCTCTAAAGTCTTCTGCTGTTTTTATTTTTTTAAGAGCTAAGTTGAGACATTGCTCTGGGGTAAGATATTCAAACACGTCAACAAAATTATTTGTAATCATATCAGGTAAGGAATCTTTAAATAGCTCATAAATTTTTGTGCGAGCTTCAGGTGTTGCAGATTCGTTCACTGATCTAAAATCTTTTGCCGTTTTAATTCTCTGAGAGTGGTTCTTAATAGCTTCGGAATCGTCTATTTCGATTAATGCAGCTAAAATAGTTATCGGAATCCCTTCGGAGTTGATAATAAGTTTGAAAATTTCAGCATGTCCAGATTGTTTGGCTAATTGTAACGCAGTCCTGAAATTCCAAATGCCAGGGATAGGAGATTCAGGGTGTGAAGGAGTCAACAAAGCCCGAACCGATTCAAAGTGACCGTTTCTAACAGCCAATGCAAGTGCATCTAGATTTTCGAGTTTTGTTTTTTTCTTTAAAAAATATTCAAAAGAATATTCGGATGTGTTAAGTTTTTCATTATTTAGCAAAGCATATATTATTTCGGTATTACCATTTTCAGCGGCAACCATAAGCGAAGTTTTTCCTTCATCATCGGTTTCATTAAAATAACTCATATAAGGCAGCAGAAGATTAACCATTCCTATATGATTTTGTTTTGTTGCTAAAAGCAAGTCTGCACCGCCAAGGGAGCTTCGGATTTCCGCTGAATATTTTAACAAAATTTGGAGGACATCTACCTGTTTATTTTCGATCGCGATAGTTGCCAAATAAACCAAGTCAAACATTTTTTTACGAGTTGTAACGGAAGAAACTAATTTACTAAGAGACTTAACTTTTAAGACTGTTTCTAAAATCGATGAGTGTCCTTTTTCTGCGAGATAGCATAGTATAGAATCTCGACCGTATTGTAAGTCTCTTGTCTTAATTAACACTTCTTCAGAGAAATATTCAGGCATGGTCAGTAATTTTTCTATAATAACCGTAATCACTTCTGGATGATTATGCTCAGCTGCCAACCATAGAAGATCACCAAAATACTGGGAGGTTAGTGTTGAATTATTAAAAAAAGATAAAAATTTTTCAACAATTTTAGAATGCCCGTTTGTTACTGCCGTAACTAAACTACTTTTCCCAATCCCGCGATAAGTGATGTCCTCAGTATTGTAAATCCACTTGGGTAGGTTGTCCTTAAGCGCATTACTTTTTTCTAGTAACCAGTCAAGCACATTGTCTTTTCCATGAATGGCTGTAAGGTGTATTGCTTTAAAAAGATGCTCAGATTTATTGGGGTGTGTTTCATCAAATAGTGCCTCAACCTGAGGTAAATCTCCCATGCTGGCATAATAATACCAAGCAATAACTCGCAACTGTTCTACTGTCTTAGTTATGCGAGGGTCAACTTGATTAGATTTTTGCAGTGCACTAAATACAGTCATTGCAACCTCGGGATGTTCCTCGAAAAGATCAAGTAAGTTATGTCTTGATTCGGATTGAATGGCAAAATTAAAAATTGTGAAAGATTTAGTTAGATCTAAATCTGTACTTTGGGGGTCGAGTAAAATCTTAATCAACTCCGATGCATCATTTTTAGCAATCATATCGGATATGACTACTTGTTTTAACTGATTTAATACAGAATTAACATGAGGTTGACCTTTATATGGCTCCAATCCTGAAAATACTTTTCTAGCAACAGCGTGATGTTTATTAAAGAAATCCAGTAAAGTAAAATTGGGTATGAAGTTTCTTCTTCCCTTCATATAATCGCTAATTATGAAAGGTTTAGATAAGTCTAAATCTTTTGTATCAACCATTATTTCGATCAGATCAGAGATGCTACTCTCTTGTTCAATCATATCAAATATCACAATTGGCCTTAATTGATTTAATATTTTGGGTATATGCGGTTTATCTTGATGTGATTTCTGAAGTTCAGAGAATAGGTGTCTCGCGATGTCAGTGTGATTGTAAAAGACTTCTGCAATAGTATGTGTCATAGCAATATCTTTATCTAGAGTTATATCTAAATCGGGTGTATTGACTATGATGTCGATCAACTGAGATGCCTCTTTTTTAACAATCATATCGAATAGGACTACTTTTTTTAATTGATTAAATATGGATTTGACATGAGGTTGATTTAGATATGACGCCAGTCCAGAAAAAACTTTTCTAGCAACACTGAGGTGCTTATTAAAGAAATACAGCAAAGTAAAATCGGGCAGGAAACTGCTACCCTTCATATAATCGCTAATTACAAAAGATTTAGATAAGTCTAAATCTTTTGTATCAACCATTATTTCGATCAGATCAGAGATGCTACTCTCTTGTTCAATCATATCAAATATCACAACTGGCCTTAATTGATTTAATATTTTAGGTATATGCGATTTATCTTGATGTGATTTCAGTAGGTGAGAAAATACTTGTCTCGCAATATCAGTATGATTGTAAAAAACTTCTTGCACAGTATTTGGTAGGGCCATATGTTTATTTTGAGTTATATCTAAATCGGGTGTATTGACGATGATGTCAATCAGCGGAGGCAACTCCTTTTTGACAATCATATCGGGTAGGATAACGTCTTTTAACTGTGTTAATACTTTATTGACGTGCGGCTCACCTTGAGAAGATTGTAATGAAGTGAAGACTTGCCTAGTAATATCACGGTAATTGTTAAAAAGGCCGAGTAAGGTTGTTTTTTCTGAAGAAACACCACCACGGGTGTAATTCCGTGCAGGGAGAGATTGAGACAGGTCTAAAAGTGGCGTAGTAAGTATGATATCCTTCAGACTTGTTGTATTACCTTGTTCAAGCATTAGGGGTATTAAAATTGTCACATCGGATACTTCGCTGACCGGTAACCGACTCATTTGTTTATATACTTCACTCATTTGTCTATGCAAACTTGGTTTTCCGCTCGCAAAAGCATTGTCGGGTAACTTTCTATAACTAGCCATAAGTTGCGTCATACAATGACTCACCTCACGACTTAACGCATATTGATACTCTAAGCTTTCTGTCGGAGTTAAGGGTTGTGCTTGATAGGTTTTGATTTCAACTTTAGAATAATCATGAAAAATTTCTGGTTTTAAAAATAATCTTGCCTGTAATTTTTGAATGTACTCAGCATGCTCGATGGGATTTTTTCGCAGCTCTTCAAGAATGCCTGAAAATGTTTTAATTTCACCTTGCGCAGTTTGTAGCGAAGTAAATGCACCTCCTGGTTTTGCAGCATAGGCAACTTTATCAATATCAGTGCGATCAACAAATATTTGATAGCATACCCCCCCCGCCTTTTCTCGAAATTGTTTGAAAATTGAATTAAACAAAGAATAATCGACGTCAATTTGTAACCGTGAAACAAAATAATGAAATAGTTTTTCTATGTCCGGTGGTTTGCTGCTCTTGCTTTGTAAAAAATAGTAATAAGTTGCTGACGATTTATTTCCATCGGAACCAAACGGGAAAGGATTTACCGACAATCCCATCTCTTGATAATCTTTATCGTAATTATCAATGTGTCCTTTCTCTGAGCTATAAGCGGCCATAAATTCAGTAACATCTTTAAACTGTGCAAATAAATCATCGAATGCACGTAATACCTGAAAATTTCCCTCATATTGATGCTCTAGCTGCTTACGAAACTCGGTAAACACATCATACAGAAAACCAATTTCAGCTGCTCCAGCATGATAAAAAACGCATTGATTGGGATGTTGGGCTTCTTCCTGTAACATTTTTGAAAATTGTTGCCGTTGAAAGTCACTCATAGATGCATCATCGATTTTTTTAAAACTTTTATCGAAAGAATCCACTTTGTTCTGCGGTGTATCCTGTTCTTGAAATTTGTCACTCATGATAGCGCGAAAATGAATATCTGATTGGCATTCCCTGCTCATTTGACCCTGAACCTGTGAACTTCTTTGAGAAAATTGTTGTTTTAAATTACGCTTCATGAGACCACTTTGCACGGTGGTTCTTGCTAACTGATAACGTTCTGCCATGGGAGTGATTTCATCAGCTTTGGTTACATCCTTGGTTATAATTGCTGGGTAAGTTTTGCTTAGGCGAGATCGTGTATGGCGATTATCTAGTTTCTTTCCATGTGCCAACGATTCTAGTTGAGCTCGTACCGAGTCTTGTTGCAACATCATGGCAAAGGGAGGATGAAGTGGTAATGTTCGTTGTGAATTATCAGATTGCAGAATGTTTACTTCTAGCGTTTGATGAGCCCCGTATTTTTTATCATCATGAGTTAATGTTTTAGCGCTCAATATGGCGTCCACAGGAGCCCAGATAAATTCATCATGTTCATGTTGTGTTAATTTTTCGGTTTCTACCTTTTTGTTAAATACAGTTGCTTCTACAACTTTTCGCTCCACAAAGTACATTCTAAATTTAGGTACATTAAGATCGAGTTTCTCTTCAATAATCAAATCATGGGAGGGCGCTTTATCTAATTCCGTAGCTTGGATTTTGTAAAGATCCATTAGTTCTTCGTTACTCTCTCTTGCAGCCGTATCTTTTAAGAATAAATCGAATTCATCAGTGCCACCACCAAAGCTACCCCACCAATCATGCCCTACACGTTTACCCAATAATACATGCTTTCTCCCCTCAATTTCGCTAAATAGAAGAATTCCCGCACCGCTATAATCTAGACAAGCTTCACTAAATGAAGGAGCATAAGGATAGAGTTCAGGACTGGCATGTTCATGTAAATACTGTAAACGATTCACTATTATTTTTAAGAGCATCTCCGGCTGATCAAAACCAATTTTGTTTTGCATTTCCAAAAATAATTCGATCAAAATATTACGCTTTTCGAGCAGCGCTTTAACTTGTTTCTGAATTTCAATTGAGCTGATATCCCCAAAAACCTCTCTCATCATTTCTGTTTGGCTTTTCATGGATGTCAATTCGTCGACAACGGTACGCAGACTTTTCATTTCACCCTTGGCACGAAACCGGAGTGTAGAACCATTGTCTATTCGCCAGATGCTGTCATTTTCATCGATTAGCACATTTTTCCAGTGCCCAGCAATATCTGTATTAGCAAGATAACAATCGATGAGAAATCCGTCAGGCAACTGAGCTTTGATAATTTCTTTTTTGTCTTCTTCAGACAATGTATGGTTTGGTTCTATATAGTCAGCGAGTCGAAACAATACTGTTTCAGTTTCATCGGGGGGTTTTGGTACAGCTGCTTTGATTGCTGTGGGTAATTCGTTATAACTAGCCTGAAAAAGTGAAAATGAAGGAACGTTGAATCCGAGCTTTTGATAGACAGCATCAGCGAATATTTCGTCTTTTAATGCAGTTGGGCTATTACTTGTTTTTAGGGTGTATCGTTTGCCATCGGGTGCTTTAAACACTCTTACACCACCACTACCTCCACTCAACAGACCTTTGTTGCCCACTTGCTCATCAGCCACTAGGCTAATTAATTTCTCCGGCGAGACGTCTCTCGCAGTTGCAAAAGTAGACCATAAGCTAGTAGGTAGCATAGTAAGCCCTAAGCGACGTAGTAAATATATTATCTATAATTATAGACTTCTAATAGCACCTTGATTTATCGCACTATCGTAGTTAACTGTATTTCAATCTTAACTTGCTAAGATTAATGAAATCTTATCTGGTGATGGGTGCCGCAAAGTTACGACCAATAGTTGGATTATCTTCTGGCGTTTTCAGGAAATCATCAATTGCAGAGAGTTAGAAATTAAGTGGGCATCATCACCCATATAAGAAAATGAAATCGATAAGGGTCTTTAATTGTTTATTCAGGGAGGCTTGAGAGTAACCCATTGATGTAGCGAAGCGAAATCAAGATTTATCCTTCAAAAAAGCTCCCTCCTCTTTGCTTCGCTACATCAAACTTAAGAAGGTCTCCTAACTCTTTTTTCGATAAGCTCGGTCCATTAACACGGTAATGTGCGAAGGATACTTTTGCATTGCACCAGAATACGCATCTACAAAAACCCCTGGCCAAAATAGGATAACATTCGCTATTGTCCAGGCATTAAAGCTTTGTCCTATACCCACTTGTTTTTGAAAGTACCCGGGTTTTTGGCAACATGCTACTAGCGCTCCCTGTCCCTTTGTCACTACAACGGTGCCAGGATTTGAGTTAAATCCATAAGTGCGACCCTTGCTGTCAGTTAAGGTGCAGACGGCGCCAGGGATGATTTCATGGGTTTGATAATCAATTGCTTGTAAATGGATGGGTTGGGTGGTGCCAGAAACTATGGTGGCACAGCCGCTAATAAAGAGTGGCAGTAAAGATAGCCCCAATATTAACTTGTGAATTCTTGTCATCTTTTTTTCCTAATATTTAATTATTAATGTGACTTCAGCTGAAAGCCGCTGGCCAATTTACGATAATATTTTATCGAATGTCAATAATTAATTAAATATTAAGAGCAGGTGCGGATAGCCTCACTGACTCAATGAAGTTTCCTTCAATTTCTAGAATTTCAAAACGATAGCCCGAAATTTTTAAGCAAATTGTGGTGCTGGGAATGGTTTGTAGGTATTCCAAAATAAGTCCGTTCAATGTTTTAGGGCCTTCCACGGGTAAGTTCCAACCCAATGTTCTATTTAATTCACGAATATTTATACTGCCCTCTACTAGAAAGGTTCCATCTTTTTGAGGGATAATTTCATTAGAGGGGGCCGCTAAATTTGTAGTGAATTGACCGATAATTTCACCCAGAATATCTTCTAATGTAACCAGTCCCTGAATATCTCCATATTCATCAACCACCAATCCAATACGCACTTTTTGTTGTTGGAAATTGACTAGCTGGTCATTCAAAGGCGTGGCTTCAGGGATGAAATAGACTTGGTCAGCCGCTTTTAATAAGTCTTCTTTTTTTAATTTATTTTCAGCAAACAATTGCAGCACATTGCGAACATGCAAAATCCCTTTAACATTATCAATATCTCCATCATAAATCGGCAGTCTGGTGTGCTGACAGGATTGGAGCTGGGTTAAGATTTTTGACCATTGTTCGTCAAGATTTAACCCGCAAATTTCGTTGCGAGGAATCATAATGTCTTCCACGGTGGCTTTACCAAGATCCAATATGCCTAGCAGCATTTCCTGATAACGATTCGCAGATTTACCCAGGGCTTCAAAGACGACTGTGCGCAACTCCTCGTGAGATAAAGTATCTATTTTATGGTGTGCCTTTCTCTCTAAGTGAAAAATCTGTAACAAACCGTTTGCGATGCCACTTGTGGCCCAAACTAACGGGTAGAGTGTTTTCAACAAAATTTTCAAGGGGAAAGAGGCGAAGAATGCAATTTTCTCGGGATATAAGGAAGCCAACACTTTTGGGGTGATTTCTGCAAAGATTAAAATTACTAAGGTAAGAATTAAGGTCGTTGCTGCGACGCCAAAGTCTCCCCAAAATCTCACTGCGAGAATAGTTGCTACCGCTGAAGCAAAGATGGTGGCGAAGGTGTTGCCTATTAAAATGATGCCTAGAAGTTTGTCTGGTTTGCTTAATAGTTCGCTAATGCGGATCGCGGCAGGGTTCTTTTTCCGTGCTAGGTGTCTCAATCGATAGCGATTGATCGACATAATGCCTGTCTCAGTACTCGAAAAAAAAGCAGTTAATAGAATCAAGAAAATTAAAATCAAAATTAATAAGTGTGCTGGTAACGTATTCAAGGTAATAATTCCATTATGATCATACTGCTAAAATAAATGATTGAGAGAATTCCAAAGCCGCTTAAGGTGCAATAAATGGCTTTTTTCCCGCGCCATCCAAAGTAATGTCGTCCAATGAGCAGAAGAACAAATACACACAATGCCGCAAACGTCAAAATAGTTTTTTGCAAAAATTGTTGCAGAAGCACAGTGTGAAAAAAGTAGATGCTGGTGATTAAAACCAGGCCTAATAAAATGGAGCCGGCAATAATCATCTGAAAGAGCTGTTTTTCCATTGTTTCAATGGGGGGGAGAGTTTGGGAGATTTCAAAATTTTTTTGTTTTAAAAGCTTTTCTTGAAATGCCAGGGTGACGGCTTGCAATCCAGCGATCAATAGGACACTGAATGTAGCGACAGACAACAATATATGCAGGAACTGTTTAGGCTGCGCAGCAGTATTAATAATATGGCTAGAAGGGAAATTGCCGGCGAGTAAGATGGAAAGTGCCGCTAACGGCAATATTAATATTGCTAGGTATCCTATTGGCCTGAATAAGGCAATGAAAATAATAATGCTCGTAGTCAGCCATGTGGCTAAGGAGAAGAGATTGTAGACAGTTAGATTCTGGCCCTGAGTCAGATCAATCCACTTATAGAGAAGATCGCCATGCAGTATGATGGCGGGAATAACGAACACAAATAGTAGGGTATTTCTAATATGCCTAATCGAACGCGCAGGATAGGCTTGGGTGATGGAGCCTGCGACATAGAGCAATATGGTTATGATGTTAAACATATAGGATAAAAACAAAGCCGCCTGTGCTTAAAAGGGTGAAATTGTAACATATTCTTGCTATCCTCTGGAATCTTTTTGCAACTATCATCGACATTAGTGGGTTCCGCCTTTTGCTATATAAAAAGGACTGGCCTGGAATTAGAGGTAATTATGTTTAGTAGCTTATCAGAGCGTTTGGCGCAAACGATTAAAAACCTAACGGGTCAAGGGCGCTTAACCGAAAAAAACATTGGGGATACCCTGCGTGATGTCCGCATGGCTTTGCTTGAGGCAGATGTTGCTCTTCCTGTTGTAAAAGAATTTATCGATTCTTTGCAGCAAAAAGCACTTGGCCAACAAGTGCTGCAAAGTTTGACCCCGGGCGATACACTGGTAAAACTAGTCAATGATGAATTGACCAATATACTCGGTAAAGACTCCGCACCCTTAAACTTACAGACGCAGCCGCCTGCTGTTATCTTAGTTGCCGGGTTACAAGGCTCTGGTAAAACCACCACTGTGGCGAAATTGGCGAATTGGTTGAAACAAGAGCACAAAAAATCCGTATTGGTTACCAGTGTCGACATCTATAGACCAGCGGCTATTGCCCAGCTAGAAACCCTTGCAAAACAAATCGATGTCCATTATTTCCCGAGCAGTGCTAATGAAAATCCGGTCACTATTGCTAAAGAAGCAGTGGCAAAGGCAAAAATACAGTTCATAGATGTTGTCATTATTGATAGTGCAGGGCGATTGCATATAGATCAGGAAATGATGAATGAAATCCGTCAAGTGCACCAGGCGGTAGATCCAATTGAAACATTGTTTGTTGTAGATAGTATGACCGGTCAAGATGCCGCCAATACCGCGAAAGCCTTTAATGAAGCGCTACCTTTGACAGGTGTGGTGCTCACCAAGACCGACGGCGATGCAAGAGGTGGGGCTGCTCTTTCGATACGACAAATCACCGGAAAACCCATTAAATTCATCGGGGTAGGTGAGAAAGTTGATGCTCTCGAGATGTTCCATCCAGAACGAATTGCCTCACGCATATTAGGCATGGGCGATATTCTATCGCTAGTTGAAGAAGCTCAGCGCAAAGTTGATAAAGTTCACGCCGAAAAAATGGAAAAGAAACTTAAAAAAGGCAAAAGCTTTGATTTAGAAGATTTTAAAAATCAGTTACAGCAAATGCGCAATATGGGCGGTATTACCAGTTTGCTTGGCAAAATACCTGGTATGGGCCAGCTACCTGCCGCGGCCAAAAATAGTATCGATGAGAAAATGTTTGTGAAAATGGAAGCCATTATAAATTCCATGACATCTAAAGAGCGGCGCTTCCCTGCGCTAATTAAGGGTTCGCACAAACGGCGCATTTCGCTCGGTTCAGGGACTGAGATTCAGGATATTAACCGTTTACTAAAACAGTTCATGCAAATGCAAAAAATGATGAAGAAGCTCAAGGGCGGCGGCATGGTAAAAATGATGCAGCGCTTGAAAAATATTATGCCAGGCGATTTGCCGATGTAATTGGCAATCTCTTGAAAAAATATTTTACTCTTCTCCTAAATTTGCATACAATCCCAGGTTTAGCTAAAAAAGCATTATTTACAGAGGAAATATAGAACGATGGTAGTTATTCGTTTAGCTCGTGGGGGGGCCAAAAAACGCCCTTTTTACAGCATAGTTGTTGCAGATAGTCGTGAAGCACGTGATGGTCGTTATATTGAGCGTATTGGATATTTCAATCCTATCGCAAAAGGTGGCGAAATCGGCCTGCTTATAGAAGAAGCGCGGGTTGATCATTGGACATCTAAAGGCGCTCAGCCTTCTGATCGCGTGATTAGTTTAATCAAACAATTCAAGAAACAGGCTGCTTCAGCAGACGGGGTTTCTGCTTCAGATAACAAGGCAAAGAAAGCGCCTAAGAAAGCAACTGAGTCTCAGGCTAATGAAATGTCTAAGAAAGATGCTGTAAAAGAAACCGAAACAAAGTCTGAATAGTGCTATTCCGCGATGAATAATCAAATTGCCATAGGGCGGTTTGGCAGTCCTTACGGAATCAAAGGTTGGGTGAAGGTAATTTCCTACACGGATCCAACTGAGAAAATTTTAGAGTATTTGCCCTGGTATATTTTTAAAGATAATAACAAAACGCCTATAGTAAAAGTTAACGGTAAAAGGCATGGGAATAATCTGGTGATCCAGATTCCGCAATGCAAAGATCGTGATGAGGCTAAAACCTATACCAACTTAGAAATATACATCGATAAAGAGCAATTACCTGCTCCGGAAAAAGATGAGTATTATTGGATAGACCTCGTTGGGTTAACTGTATTTAATTGCGAAGGTGAAAACCTAGGGCGAGTTGAGCGTTTATTCGACACCGGCGCTAATGATGTTCTTTTGGTAAAAGATGAGCAGGCTAAGGAAAGATTAATACCCTATATTGACCACGTCATTATTAAAGTGGATTTGGAGAATCAAAAACTAACGGTCGATTGGGATTCTTCATTTTAAGGTATTAAATGCGATTAGCTATCATCAGCTTATTTCCTGAAATGTTTGATTCGCTTAATTGTGGTATCACCGGTCGGGCCATTATGAAGGGCCAAGTTAGCCTTAAATTTTGGAATCCCAGAGACTTTGTTCCTGAAGCGGGCGTGGGTAAATATCGAGCAGTCGATGACCGTCCCTATGGCGGTGGCCCCGGCATGGTAATGATGATTCAACCTTTGCGTGATGCCATTAGAGCAGCTAAAAGTGAGATAGGCGGCAAACCACGCATTATTCATTTGTCCCCTCAGGGGAAGGTGTTGACTCAAGAAAGTATCAATGTCCTGGCTCAGCAACAAGAGATCGTTTTAGTGACGAGTCGTTATGAAGGGGTCGACGAGCGGTTGCTGGAAGAGGAGATTGACGAAGAGTGGTCAATTGGAGATTATGTCTTAACGGGGGGAGAGCTTCCCGCCATGGTATTAATTGATGCGATGATTCGCTTAATGCCGGGCGTACTAGGGCATCCCAGTTCGGCGACTCAAGATTCGTTTATGAATGGACTTTTAGACTGTCCACATTATACTCGCCCAGAAGCGTTTAAGGGAAAATCTGTTCCCAAAGTATTGCTTGAAGGCAATCACCAAGCTATCGCGAGCTGGCGATTGAAGCAAGCCCTAGGCAGAACGTGGTTGCGACGCCCAGAGTTATTGAAAACTCGGGTATTGACACCCACAGAGCAACAATTGTTAAATGATTTTATTCGCGAATATGAAGAATTTAGAGGAAAAACTCATGAGTAACATTATTCATCAACTTGAAGCCGAGCAAATGCAAGGTAAAGAAATTCCAAAGTTTCAATCTGGAGATACCTTGATTGTGCAGGTAAAAGTAAAGGAAGGTGAGCGTGTGCGCTTACAGGCGTATGAAGGTATAGTGATTGCGAAACGTAATCGCGGGCTTAACTCAGCATTTACTGTTAGAAAAATGTCTCACGGTGTGAGTGTTGAGCGGGTATTTCAAACATATAGCCCATTAATCGAATCCATTGAAGTAAAACGTCGTGGTGCCGTTAGAAGAGCTAAGCTTTATTACCTACGCAACTTAACCGGTCGAAAAGCGCGTATCAAAGAAAAGGTGTAATGAGCGATTTATCTCGATTAGATGCTGTTTTAGAGTCTCCAATCGGAAGGCTAGGTATTAGAACCGACAAAGAGTCTTTGCTGTCGGTTCTATTTCTCCCCAAAGAAGAAAGAACTATTGCTCCTTCTTCACCGTTGGCCTTAGAGGTGCAACACCAACTATCCGCCTATTTTAATAATAAATTAACTACTTTTGACTTACCTCTGCTTATTGAAGGCACTTCTTTTCAACAAAAAGTCTTAACCGCGTTGCAAAGTATCGCTTTTGGTAAAACAATTACCTATGGACAGCTGGCTCACGGCTTAGCCACGGGACCTCGTGCTATTGGAAATGCCTGTCGACGCAACCCAATCCCTGTCATAATTCCTTGTCATCGGGTGCTGTCTCAAAATGGGATCGGCGGATATTCTGGTGCTACTTCCGGAGATTTATTAACAATTAAAGGCTGGCTGTTGCGTCACGAGGCAGACAATTGAAAATCACTCATAGTCTATTCGCACTAGAAAATTACAGCATAGTCAAAATCAGTGGTGATAATTCTGCAAATTTTTTACAAGGTCAATTTACTTGCGACGTTACTCAAGTTAACGAACATAAAAGTTCTTTGGGTGCGCTTTGTAATCCTCAAGGCAGAATTTTAGCCGTATTCACTCTCTTTAAAAGAGGCAGCGAGTTTTTTTGTTTACTGTCTTCCAGTTTAGTTAGCCACTTCATTAACCACTTATCGAAATTTGCAGCATTTTCCAAAGTGACTTTAAACGATATTACTGCTGACTTTTTTCTCTATGGTTATACCGGCGAGCAAAATTCCGATTGGTTCGATGCAGGCATTCCATTACCCAATGAAGTACGTGCTAGTGCTGAATTATTAATTTGCCATCTTCCAGGGCGAACACCTCGATATTTAATTTGGAGTGATAAAGCTCAAGATAGCGCAAAAATAACTGCGCCTGAAGAGGTTAATACTCAGCGTCTATCATGGAAGTTAGTGGATATTCTGTCAGGGCATGCCACTATTTATCCGCAAACAATTGCCACGGTCACACCTCATATGCTTAATCTGCATCATTTAGAAGCAGTAAGTTTTAGCAAGGGGTGTTATGTAGGGCAAGAAATAGTAGCGCGCACTCATTATTTGGGTAAATCAAAACGCCATTTACATCACGCCGAAATTAACAGCAATGTGCAACTAGATCCAGGTGAATTAATATTTGCAGGGGATCAAGAAGTAGGAATCTTGATGGATTCTGTTGTCATAGATAGCACAACTTTTCTTTTGATTGTCATTCAAGATCCAATGGATAGAATGCTCACCCTACGAAAACATCCTCTCATTATCAATGCTAGCCCACTAAGTTAAGGTCTCGGTATAAAGGGTTGATGGCTAATCGCGGGAGCATGGCATCGAATCCATCCATATTCTCCCCTCTCTCACGAATAAGCTTCGAAGAATTAAATAGTAATTTACGCGAGAGAGGAGGGAATCATATTTATCAAGATCGCATTAACGGAAATAAAATGACATCTCTAATGGAAGGTGAATCAGTCAGTAACATCACTAATCTATCAATACCAATTCCTTCTCCCGCAGTAGGTGGCAAGCCATATTCTAAAGCAGTAATATATTCTGCGTCATAATACATTGCTTCTTCGTCACCCGCAGTTCGTGCTTCTGCTTGTTCTTTGAAGCGTGCGGCTTGGTCCTCAGGATCATTTAATTCAGAAAATCCATTGGCTATTTCACGGCCCGCAACAAAAAATTCGAATCGATCAGTGATAAGGGGATTATCATCATTCTTTCGCGCAAGAGGTGAAACTTCCGTGGGAAATTCAGTAATGAAAATGGGTTCGTCTAATTGGCGTTCTACTGTTTTTTCAAAAATTTCATATTGTATTCTGCCTAGCCCATAATCATCATGAATCGCCAGATCAAGGTTTCTAGCAATTTTCATGGCGGTATCGTAATCCGTTATGTCGGCAAGCGAGATGTCCTTATTGTAATGTAAAATAGCATTTTGAATGGACATGCGTAGAAAAGGTTTTCCAAAATCATAGATCTTGCCTTGATAGGTCACCGCGGTGGTACCTAATACTTTTTGAGCGATGAAGCGAATCATTTCTTCGGTTAAATTCATTAAATCATTGTAATCTGCATAGGCTTGATAAAATTCAATCATCGTAAACTCGGGGTTATGCCGAGTAGAGATTCCTTCATTACGAAAATTTCGGTTGATCTCAAACACGCGTTCAAATCCACCCACTACCAATCTTTTTAAATATAATTCAGGAGCAATCCTTAAATATAATTCCATATCTAAGGCGTTATGATGCGTTTTAAACGGTTTCGCTGCTGCGCCACCCGGGATAACGTGCATCATGGGTGTTTCTACTTCGAGAAAATCTTTAGCGCATAAAAATTCACGCATTGCTTCGATGATTTTTGAACGTATGAGGAAAGTTTGTCGACTTTTTTCATTGACCATTATGTCCAGATAACGTTGACGATAACAAAGTTCTTGGTCATTTAAGCCGTGAAATTTATCAGGAAGTGGACGTAATGTTTTGGTAAGAAAAACAAGATTGTGAGCCTTGATTGTTAATTCATCCGTTTTCGTTTTGAATAATGTACCCGTAATGCCGATAATATCGCCAAGGTCCCAGTCTTTGAAATCTTCATAAATTTCTTCTGGTAAATCATCTTTCTTCACATAGAGTTGTATACGACCAGTTCGATCTTGAAGGTTAACAAAACTCGCCTTGCCCATATTTCGTCTTGTCATTATGCGACCAGCGAGAGAAACATTAATCTCTTGGCTTTCTAACTGATCATGCGAAAGTTGGCCATATTGGTTGTGTAGATCCAAGGCAACATGCTGGGGTTTAAAATCATTGCGAAAGGCCCCCCCTCGCTGACGAAGGTTTTGAAGTTTTGATTTACGTTGTGCAATTTGTTCATTTTCTTCAAGAGCACCTGTATTTTCTGTATCAGTTAACATTGTTTTCCTCATCACATAAGTTGAATTGCATAATTTTTAAATGCCTTCTTTTAGGCTTGCTTCCATAAACATGTCTAAATCTCCATCTAAGATAGCTTGGATTTTCTGAGGACTGGTAGTTTCCACTCCCGTTCGGAGATCTTTAATGCGTGAATCATCTAATATATAGGAGCGGATTTGGCTGCCCCAGGTAATATCTGACTTGTTTTCTTCTAAAGTACGTTTTTCTGCCGACTTTTTTTGTATTTCCAGTTCATATAATTTTGAGCGTAGCTGCTTCAAGGCTTGTGCGCGATTTTTATGTTGTGAGCGATCGCTTTGACATTGGACCACAATTCCAGAAGGGATATGTGTAATGCGTATCGCTGAATCGGTTGTGTTAACATGCTGTCCGCCTGCGCCCCTGGCACGATAAGTATCGGTGCGCAAATCTGCAGGGTTTATATCAATTTCAAAATCATCATCAATTTCAGGGGATACAAACACCGAAGCAAATGAAGTATGACGTCGATTGCCTGAGTCAAAAGGGGATTTACGTACCAATCGATGCACACCGGTTTCTGTTCTTAGCCATCCATAAGCATAGCTACCTTCAAAATAGACAGTAGCCCCTTTTATTCCTGCAACTTCACCGGGAGAGACATGGGCTAACTCTGTTTTAAGCCCATGTTTATCTCCCCAGCGTAAATACATTCTTAGGAGCATTTCAGCCCAATCTTGCGCTTCAGTCCCTCCTGAGCCGGATTGAATTTCGACATAGGCATTATTTGTATCGAGTGGATTTGAGAACATACGGTGAAACTCAAGTTGTTCAATTTCCCGTGCGATTTTACTAATATCATTTGTTAAATCGTTTAGCAGCGTTAAGTCTTCTTCTTGGGAGGTGAGTTTGATTAGCTCATTGGCTTCATGGATGCTGGTTTCAAGTTTTTGAATGGTATAGACCACAGTTTCAAGTTTTACGCGCTCTTTTCCTAATGCCTGGGCGCGATCTTGTTGTTGCCAGATGTCAGGAGCTTCTAGTTCTTGTGTGATTTCTTGCAGGCGTTCGTTCTTCTCATCGAATTCAAAGATACCCCCGTAAAGCGTTCAGTCGCTCCGTGAGATCATTTAATTCGGCTTCTAGATGATTTATTTCAATCATTACACATTCCACGGTCAATATTACACAGGTGTTAATAGTGACATGAAGTTCGCAGTCAAGTCAAAAATACCGGCTATTTTTTTAGGGTATTTAGGGTAGGATATATTTATGCGAAGAGTTCATCCTGCTGAAGGTTTTACGTTATTGGAGATCTTACTTGTATTAAGTATGGTGGCTACGTTGTTGCTAATGTCAGTCCCTACTTTTAATACCTATCATGAGCAAACTCAACTCGCGTTGCTCACGCAACAAATAACAGAAGAATTATATATGGCGCGGAATAAAGCCATTACCATACATAGAAAAATCCGCTACGTCTGCTCAGAAAGCGGGGATAAAAAAAGATATCTAGCGGGCGAAGAAGGTGAGGTATTACAGCGTTTTGGTGTGCTTCCATCGCAATATCATTTGTCATTGCATAATAGTCTGAGTAAGAATGCTTACCTTACATTTATGCCGGAAGGGTTCACCAACGCAGAAAGAGGCAGTTTTTATTTACAGGGTCCCTGCAAATCTGTCCGCATAGTTATCGGTGTGTGTGGCAAAGTAAGAGTAGAGAGCTAATTTATACTGGATAAGAAATCGTCTATATTTTCTAGTAAATTTTTGAAGTCGGGATTATACGACAAGCGTGAGATGCGATAATTCTTTAGATTGCCCTTAGAGGCAGCTCCTCGATATAAGTCTTCTTTTTGAATATTGTGAGAATTTGGATAGTGTTGCAGATCTAGAAAATGACTGGCCTCTCCAAATAAAACATTCTCTGGAGAAATCATTAAACATGTGTGTGAGAAATTTATAATTTTAAGTTGAGGAAAATGACTGTCTTTAACTAGAATGCGTTTATCTTTCAGGGAATGATTGTCATTTGTGTAAAGAAGAAGTTTGTTCTTCGGGTTAGACTGTTGCAGAAAGAAAGAGATAATTCCCTTGTCTGAAATAGTTTCGTCATCTGTACTGATCGTAATAAATAAGGGAACTTCAATTTGCCGCTGTTTTAAAGCGTGCTGGACGAGATTTAATAACTTGCACACCTGAAACCCAGCATTAAATGGAAAGCAACTGTATTTTGTATAGTTAATGTTTTCTTGGATTTCAAACCATTTGGCGCGTTGGTTGATCCAGCCAAACAATTTATAATATTTTGCTAAGTAATATTTGAGTTGGCTTTTGGGTTGCAGAGCAGGCGCGAATAATATTATGCCTTTAATGTTTGTTTTAGTGTTATTAAGCGCATGGTGTAAAGAAAGTAGCCCTCCTAACGAGTAACCCACAAGATAAATATTTTCAACCTGTTGTTCGAGTGTGGCCACGCCATATTGAACCGCCTTCACCCATTCCCGATAGCCGATATCTAACAAATCTCCTGGAACTGTTCCATGGCCAGGTAATAAGATCGATTGCACCAAAAAATTCTTATCTAAAAAATATTCCCCTAAATCGTGAACATAATAGGGTGAATCGAAAAGTCCGTGAATGAGTAATACCCCATTTTTTACGGGTTGGTCTTTCGGGGTGCGAGAAAAAGGACTGTTTGCATTGATAATTTGCAGCGCATTTTGGCTGGTTAGATCTATACGACTTTTCTTGATTACATCTTGCATGAGTTGAATATACGCGTCAAAAGCTAAGCCCTCTCCCAGGAAATGGCTATTCAATCCTGATGGTTGTAACAGTAATTTATTTTTAAGTTTATCCATATGTCTTGTTTATAGCTCTAGTTTTAATATAATCCCACTTTATAAAATTGGGTGGCGCTATGATTCATTTGTTGTTAATCGGTATAGTATTGAGTTCTGTCTATAGTTGCAATGTCAATGCTCAGGGGTTCGGTGAAGTAGCCGCAAATATCTATGAACCGGTTTCCATGGTAATCCACCTGGTTAGGGGGGTTAGTATTATTTCTGGCGCCGGCTTAGTAATAGGGAGTATCCTTAGGTATATTGAATATAGACGAAATCCTGTGGCTGTCCGATTAAGCGCTGTGATTTTTATGCTCTTATTTGGCATAGCGTTGATCATTGTAGGATTTATACCCATGAATTTGAAAGGATACTAATCAGAAATGCGCTATATCGCCTCACTAATGAAATATGTAGCCATCGTTTTCGTTTTCTCTTCGTTAAGTGCGTGTAGTAAAAATAAATCAGCAGAATATTTTATAACCCACCCCGAAGAAATACAGCCAACCTATGAAAGATGTGTTTCATTAAACAACGTCACCGAAATTCAAAAATCGAATGAGTGCGTAGCGGTACTTGAAGCCATCCCAAAATTCAAGGCAAATCTATCTGAGATTCTTAACAACACTGGCATTTTCGGTCTTAATTTGATGCGCGCGGAAATCAAGCTCGTAAATTTGCAAAATGCCCATGCTCTAGCGTTAAAAGAGTCTGCTCCACTAAAAAAGCTTCACGATTTAGAAGCTGAAATTCAACTACAAAAGATAGAAATTAAAAGTAGATTGGCGACCATTCGTCTCCTCTTTAAATTAAGATCATAGTATCTCGTCACTAAGGAGTTTTTTATGAAGGTAATTTTATTGGGGGCGCCGGGCGCAGGGAAGGGAACCCAGGCGCAATTAATTGCCAAAAACCTAGGTATTCCGCAAATCTCCACGGGAGATATGTTGCGAACTGCTGTAAAAGAAAATAACCCTCTCGGTATCACAGCCAAAAAAATTATGGATGAAGGTAACCTGGTATCAGATGAAATTATTACCCAGTTAGTGAAAGATCGGATTAGCAAGCCGGACTGTAAAAATGGGTTTCTGTTTGATGGTTTCCCCCGAACTATACCGCAGGCACAAGCTATTCAATCTCAAGGAATTGAAATTGATAACATCATTGAAATTGATGTGTCTGATCAAGAAATTATTAATAGATTGTCGGGAAGGAGAATCCACCCACGATCGGGAAGGGTGTATCACCTCAAGCATAATCCGCCGCAGGAGCCTGGGAAAGATGATTTTACAGGGGAGCCTCTTGTTCAACGAGACGATGATAGTGAGGAAACTATTCGTAAAAGATTAAAGATATATCATGCGCAAACGAAGCCTTTAATTGAATTTTATAAAGTCCTTAGCAGCCATTCAGAGAGTGAAAAACCACGTTACTCTAGAGTGTCGGGGGAAGATTCAGTGGAGAGGATATGTGCTCAGATTGATAAAATCTTGAGACTTGATTAAAGGCCAAAAAAAAGCCGTCTACTGACGGCTTTTTTACAACAACGCTTACTTTGCGCTAGCTTTCTTCACACTAGCTTTACGCTTCGTAGAAGATCGAGTTGTTTTAGATTTTGAAGGTTTTCTAGCAGATGCGGATCTGGTAGAGCTGCTTTTTCGCGTTGTCTTAGAATATTGTTTTTCAAACTTGGCAACTGCAGTGTCGACTGCTCTTTTTCGAGCGTCTTCTTTTTTCGTGTGGTCACGTTCGAAAAGGCTTCGTGCTTTTTCCAGAACCTCTTCTTCGATTCTGCGAAGTTTCTCTTTCCACTCTGCATTGAGAGTTGATATCCGTTTTTGCAAATCTCTACGAGATTCATTGGATTTTTTTAGAGCGGCTTGTAACTTTTGACTTTGAGCATTTTTGCTTTTGCTAGAACGTTTACTTTGAGAGCTTTTAGATTTGGAAGTGTTCGCGGTTGTTTTCCTTGCGCGCATAATTAATCTCCTTGAAAATATTACGAAACGCTACAATAAACTAGTTTCATTTCAAAATCAAAGAATTTGCACATTTTTCTATATATGTCATTAATTTTTTGAGATTTTGCTGTGGAAAATAATACCCTAATTTTGTTCTGCGCCATAATATATCATCCGCAGTTTTTGCCCATTCGTTAGAGACTAGATAATCAATTTCTCGTTGATATAAGTGAGCGCCGAAATTTTCACCGAGGTCATTAAAATCCTTGCTTTTACCTAATAAATCGCTGGTACGAGTTCCGTATTGTTTTAAATATCGCGACAATAAAGCCTCGTCAATCCAATGAAATTGTGAGCTCAGGGCGGCATAAAGTTGTGTGTCATCTTGATAATTACCCCCTGGTAGAATGCTGTTAGCAGTGGAGGGAGGTCTTATATTATTTAAATACGGATCGAGTAAATTAATCACTTTTTCAGCTAATTTTCGATAGGTCGTTAATTTGCCGCCAAAAATTGACACAATGGGTGGGGTGGAGCGATTGCCGTTTAATTCTAGTGCGTAATCACGGGTAATCACGGAGGGATTGTCGGCACGATTTTTTAAAAGTGGGCGAATTCCCGAATAGCTATGCAGAATGTTTGCTTGAGTCAGTGGTATCTCAAAATAATGGTTTACCACATTCAAAATATAGATAATTTCCTCCGGGGAAATGCTTAGTTTGCTGGGTATTTTTTCTAGATAAACATCTGTCGTTCCAATTAAGGTGAACTCAGAGAGATACGGAATTATAAAAATCACTCGTCCATCATCATTTTGCAGAATGAAAGCAAAATCCTCAACATAGAGTTTAGGCACAATGAGGTGGCTTCCTTTTACAAGGGCCAACTCATATTGACTCTCTACATGAGCCTTATTGCGCAAAAAATCTTCTACCCAAGGGCCAGCTGCATTAATTAATGCGCGTGATTTTTTGAAGCAGGTAGCGCCTGATTTTTTATCTTTTAACTCTAATTCCCAATATTGGTGTAACCGCTTAACATTTATACATTCAGTATAAGTTAGAAGATCAGCCCCTTTTTGTTTTGCGGCTATAGCGTTGGTGATGACTAGGCGAGAATCATCGACCCAGCAATCAGAGTATTGAAAGGCATGCTTGAATTCTTTTTTAAGATATTTCCCGGCGGGGTGCTTTTTTAATAAGATTGATCTTGTTTTGGGGAGTGACGAATGTCGTGATAAATGATCATACAGAAATAGCCCGAGGCGGATGACAAAACGGGAGCGTGATTTTTTCTGGTAGGGCAAAATAAAGTTTAAGGGTTTCACTAGATGTTTTGCATTTTTGAGGAGCGCTTCTCGTTCGTTTAATGCCTCGCTCACTAACCTAAATTCATATTGCTCTAGATATCTTAGCCCGCCATGAATGAGTTTGCTGCTAGCGCTAGAGGTACCACTTGCGAAATCATTTTGCTCACAGAGCAATACTTTTAAACCCCGTGTTGCTGCATCCACAGCCACGCCTGTACCATTTATACCGCCACCGATAATAGCTATATCGTATATTTGATCTTCTTCCAATCATGTCCCCTTGTTTTATGTGATCTCTATAACTATTCAGCACACATTTAGAATTACATAAGCACCGCCCTATTTGGCTGAACAGTTACGACTCTCTTAATCATTGCAAATAGTGTAGCCTAATCGTAACTGGCGAGCTGTTTTTGTCTGTACTGTAGCTGAGTCCTGGACAAAGATTAAGAGCTTATTTCCCCAGGGTGGGTCCTGTGCAGTGGTTCCGCGAATTTATTCATGGTGCGGCGGCTAAGAGGCAAAAATCTGCAATAACACCGATCAAGTTGCGGGCCGGCGAATGGAACTAAGTTTTATTTCAGTACAAGGATTGATAACTCTTTTAAATCTGGCTGTTAAAATTTCCCATCTTGAGGTTTAATGGGAATATATGCTTCAATATAGCATTCCCAAGTATTCTATATTTTATGACAGAGTGACGAGATGCACGATAATTCCATTCTTTATTCCATTTTTTTGATTTTCTGTGGAGCTGCCGCACTCTCTACCGTGGCGTTGTATACGCGTCAGTCACTTTTAGTTGCTTATATGTTGTTAGGGGTTCTATTAGGACCTTCTGGTCTAGGATTGATTGCCGACGCAAGTATGGTGAGAGAAATTGGCGATGTCGGAATAATCTTCTTGATGTTTTTATTAGGGTTAAACCTGCAGCCTCAAAATTTATTACATATGTTCAAGAAAACCACCTGGATAGCCATTATCAGTTCAATTGTTTTTGCTCTTACTGGATATATCGTTGCTCGCCTCTTTCATTTCAGTCAAATTGAATCGATGATCGTAGGTGGGGCTATGATGTTTTCGAGTACCATTATTGGTCTAAAACTTTTGCCCACTACTATTCTGCATCACCAACATACTGGTGAAATCATGATTAGTATTCTGTTGATGCAAGATTTAATCGCAATAATCTTGTTGCTGGTGATACATGCTAGCACGAGGGGATTACAACTCATCGACTTAGGCTTGGTCTCGTTGTCCTTACCTGCTTTAATATTATTTGCATTTTTATTCGAACGTTTTGTGCTATTGAAATTATTTGCACGTTTCGATCGGGTCAGAGAGTATATGTTTTTGCTGTCAATTGCATGGTGTCTTGGTGTGTCAGAATTAGCCAGCATGATCGGTCTTTCACGGGAAATAGGCGCCTTTATTGCAGGTGTGTCAATTGCGTCTAGTCCAATCGCGCTTTATATTGCAGAAAGTTTGAAACCCATTCGAGACTTTTTTCTGGTCATGTTTTTCTTTGCTGTCGGCGCAAGTTTCAACCTGAAGTTCTTCCCTGAAGTGGCTATTCCTGCCATGATTTTGGGTGGTTCATTGCTCTTAATTAAGCCTATTGCCTTTAGCTTGTTGCTGCGATCGGTAAAAGAGACTCGCCATGTTGCATGGGAAGTAGGGATGCGGCTCGGTCAATCGAGTGAATTTTCGCTTTTAATTGGCTACCTGGCAGCAAGTTTAGGTTTGATTAATGCAGCTGCGTCGAATTTGATCCAAGCCGCTACTATGATCACCTTTGTGGCTTCCTCTTACATTATCGTCATGAAGTTCCCTACCCCCGTTGCGGCTAGTGATCGCTTGAGACGAGATTAAGGATGGACAAAATACGTATTAATCTTGATACGGGTTTATTGAACGTTGCTGATTTTTGTCTCTCACCCAATCATGATCTGCGTCCAGAAGAAGAAATAATTGATCTTTTAGTTATTCATAATATCAGCTTACCTCCCGGTGAATTTTCGGGAGACGCTATTGAACAATTTTTTATGAATACACTGGACTTCACGGCTAACCCTTTTTATATAGACATCCGCCATATGAAAGTGTCGGCCCATTTACTCATAAGACGTGATGGAAGAGTCAAACAGTTTGTCCCCTTCCATTTGCGAGCATGGCATGCGGGAGAGTCGCAGTTTGAGAGTAGAGCTCGGTGCAACGATTTTTCAATTGGGATTGAGTTGGAGGGGGCAGATGATATACCTTATACTAGTATTCAGTACGCGCAGCTTAGCGCGATTGCAAAACAATTAATGAAAAGCTATCCAGGAATTTCATTTGATCGCATAGTGGGGCATTGTACAATAGCGCCACACCGTAAAACCGATCCTGGCCCTGCTTTTGATTGGGGTTATTTTTTTGATTTAGTAGAAAAGGAAGTTTCAGCATGAAATTTATCATACTTCTAATTTGCCTCCTGTTGCAGGCTATTTTCCATGTCAGTATTAAGAGAGGTAAATATCATTTGCTGGAACACTACGCTTCTGGCATGAAACCCTTCTTGACGAAGATTAATGCGAATCACGGCTGGGTGGCACTCATCAGCCTGATGCTGCCTATTTTGATTTTAGTATTAATCTTAAATGCGCTTTTTAGTCACGTGGGCATTTTATATTTCATCTATGCGGCAATAGTCTTGCTATTTTGTCTGGACATTCGAGACATGAAAAAACAACTTGGCGACTACTTTGTGGCTATCACGAATGAAAATTTGGTAAAAGCTCAAATCGAGGCTGAACAATTTGTAAGTCACAGTGTTCACCAAAATAAAAGCGAAATGACACGCGCTGTAACAGAATCCATTTTTATAAAAGCATTAACTAATATATTTTCGGTGATTTTTTGGTTTATGCTGCTCGGTCCTTTTGGTGCTGTGTTGTATTACTTGGCAACTACCCTTACTAAATTAGCCTGTAATCCTGAATTTAGTTATACGGACACCTACTTTGCTGCGGAATATATCAAAGAATTGTTTGATTGGTTACCGGTGCGAGTGCTTACCCTTACCTTTGCATTAATAGGTCATTTTGGACCGGTCTTTACGCTGTGGATTGATCGATTGGGGGCAGGCCTCTCTGACAATCGACAATTATTAATAGATGCGGGCCTAACCGCACTTAATGCTGATCTAGAGCCTACTCAAGCGAGTGCCACAGAAAACAATCAAGCATTAAGTCTAGTGAATCGTACGTTATGGACCTGGACGATCGTCATAGGCGTATTAACGATTACGTCCTGGCTCTAATTATCCTTAATAAGATTTCTTCTTCTATTCCTAGGAGAAGAAATCATTTTTTGAGGGCTAGAAGACCCTGCAATCGCTTCGATTTTTTCAGTCTTTTATTTAAAAGCTTCCGTACAATCGCAATTATATTTTTATTCTTGTCTCCTCCTGCCTATGCTCAGTCCCAACCGAGGCGAATAATTTCTCTCAGTCCTAATTTAACTGAAATTCTATGTGATATTGGAGCAGAAAGAGAAATTATTGCTTGCGATGCAGCCAGTGATTACCCTGAATCAGTAAAGAACATCCCCCACTTAGCAAGCCATTTTAGATTGAATATTGAGCATACTTTAGCGCTGCGTCCTGATCTCATTGCCATCGAGCAATCTACTTTTTACAAAAAAGATATTGCGAGGTTACGACAGCTAGGAGTAGAGGTATATATCAATCAATCGAGTACCTTAGAGGGCATTGCCCATACGATGATTGATTTGGGGAAATTGACGGGTCATAAAATAAAAGCACAATCAAGCGCAACGCTTTTCCGCGAAAATATTAATACCATTAGAAATAAATACAAACACAATAATGAGGTAACTGTTTTTTTTGTCCTGTGGGACCGCCCCTTAATGACTGTCAATGACCACACCATCATAGGTGAGATGATTCAGCTTGCAGGCGGCAAAAATATTTTTGGCCGTCTCTATCCACGTGCCGCTTTTATCTCGTTAGAAAGTGTAATTAGCCATCGTCCACAAGTCATTATCACGAGTTGTCTGAAACAAAAGAATGTGAAACGCTTATCTATATTAGGAGGGAAGATTTATTATATCCCATCTGATCTGTTAGAACGTACCGGCCCTAGAATTCTTCAAGGCTATGAGATGATTTGCCGGTTTTTGAGCGATGGAGTAAGGGCTTGAGTTATGATAAGAAATGAGAAATCTGCTTGCCGATTGATTCAATAACAGTACAATAACTTAATCTCGTAGTTTACCGACTAAAAGTCCCATTAAGGAATATAAATGTCCGAACAGAAAAATCAATTCGATGATGTCGATCCAATTGAAACTCAGGAGTGGCTGTCCGCGCTTGATTCAGTAATGAGTTTTGAAAGTACAGAGCGTGCAAAATTTTTAATACAAAAACTCTTTCATCGTCTTAAACAGCGCGATCCCGATATGGATTTTTCGCTGAATACGCCATATAGAAATAGCATCCCCATTGAATTAGAAGCAAAAATGCCTAATGGCAGTGACATCGCAGCTCGAATTCTCTCTTTTATTCGTTGGAATGCGGTCGCTATGGTATTGCATGGCGGCAAAACAGCCCCGGAATTAGGAGGGCACATAGCCACTTATGCGTCGGCAGCAATATTATATGAGGTGGGGTTCAACTACTTCTTTAAGGGCAGAAATGATAATAACTTAGGTGATTTACTTTATATTCAGGGTCATTCAGCGCCTGGAATCTACGCCCGTGCTTTTCTTGAAGGCAGATTAAGTGAAGAGAATTTAATGAATTTTCGCCAAGAGGTGCATGGCGATGGGCTTTCCTCCTATCCCCACCCTTGGTTAATGCCTGACTTTTGGCAATTCCCGACTGTTTCTATGGGCCTCGGTCCCTTGCAGGCAATCTATCAAGCTAGATTTTTAAAATATTTAGAAAATCGCAAGTTAGTGGCAGATCAACAAAGGAAAGTGTGGTGTTTCTGTGGTGATGGCGAGATGGATGAGCCCGAATCATTGGGGGCATTGACGGTCGCTTCTCGTGAAAAACTAGATAACTTAATTTTTGTAATTAACTGCAACTTACAACGCTTAGATGGTCCAGTACGTGGAAATGGCAAGATCATTCAAGAACTGGAAAGCTTATTTCGTGGCGCTGGGTGGAACGTAATTAAGGTTATTTGGGGAAGTCGCTGGGATACTTTATTAGCAAAAGATAAAACAGGACTGTTACAAAAAAGAATGGATGAAGCCGTAGATGGCGAATATCAAAATTACAAAGCAAATGATGGCGCTTATGTCCGCAAACATTTCTTTGGTAAGTATCCTGAATTACTTGAGCTGGTAAAAGACATGTCCGACGACGACATCTGGCATTTAAATCGCGGTGGCCATGACCCACAAAAAGTGTATGCCGCTTACGCTGCTGCCACTAAACATACAGGGCAGCCTACCGTCATTCTGGCAAAGACAATCAAAGGTTATGGAATGGGTGCGGCTGGAGAAGGGATGAATATCACCCACCAGCAAAAGAAGATGTCGATTGAACATCTCAAAACATTTTGTGATCGATTTTCCATTCCGATTTCGGCGGATAAAATAGAAAGCCTGCCGTTTTATCGCCCGGAAGAAGGCAGCCCGGAATACAAATTTATCCATCAGCAAAGGCAAGCACTCGGAGGGTATTTACCTAAACGTTATTCGCAATCTCCGCAGCTGCTTATCCCTGCGTTAGAAACTTTCGAGCCTTTACTCAAAAACTCTGGTGATAGAGAAATCTCCACCACAATGGCTTTTGTCAGAGTGCTCACTATCCTATTAAAAGATAAAAATATTGCCGCTAATATTGTGCCCATTGTCCCTGACGAATGTAGAACATTCGGAATGGAGGGTTTATTTCGTCAGATTGGGATTTATTCTCCGCTAGGTCAACTTTACGACCCAGTGGATAAAGACCAGGTAATGTTTTATCGCGAAGCAAAAGACGGTCAGCTATTAGAAGAAGGGATAACTGAAGGGGGTGCCTTTGCTTCGTGGATGGCAGCAGCAACTTCTTATAGCACCAATGGTTTACCCCTGATCCCTTTTTACATCTATTATTCGATGTTTGGATTTCAGCGCGTGGGCGATCTTGCTTGGGCAGCAGGTGATATGCGAGCCCGCGGATTTTTACTTGGAGGAACAGCGGGGCGTACCACTTTAGCGGGAGAAGGGTTGCAACACACCGATGGCCATAGCCATATCTTCTCAAGCGTCATCCCTAATTGCGTCAGTTATGACCCTTCTTTTGCCTATGAAGTCGCTGTCATTATTCAACATGGCTTGAAGCGGATGTTTCAAGATCAAGAAGACGTCTTTTATTACATCACGCTGATGAATGAAAACTATTATCAACCTGATATGCCAACTAAGGTTGAAGAAGGCATTATCAAAGGGATGTACTTATTTCAGCCAGGGAAAAAAGCGGATGTTCGAGTACAACTTTTAGGTGCAGGAACAATTTTAAGAGAAGTCATTAGTGCGAGTGAATTATTAGAAAAAGATTTTGGTATTAGCGCCGATGTCTGGAGTGTACCCAGCTTTACTGAACTACGCCGAGAAGGTCTAAATATTGCGAGGGAAAATTTATTGCACCCTGAGCAGTCACCCAAAATACCTTATGTAACGCAGTGTTTGAGAGATAAATCAGGCCCCGTGATTGCGGCAACAGATTATATGCGATTATTTGCGGATCAAATTAGAGAATTTATTGAACAGCCTTATTATGTATTAGGCACCGATGGTTTTGGTAGAAGTGATACGCGGAGAGCACTGCGTTGGTATTTCGAAGTTGATGCCAAATTTATTGCTTATACCGCGATTAAGGCACTTGCTGATGAGAACAAAGTATCTGCGGAAATAGTGGCTAAAGCGATTCAGCTATACGATATCAATCCAGAAAAAATAAATCCCATGACTGCTTAACAGGGGTGTCGCTATGAATATATATCCAAGCAAATGGATTCAATTAATTATCCTTGCCAGTTTTTTTATTATTTCCAATAGCTCAGCCATGGTAAATCATAGTGCCGGTTTGCATTTACAATTACCGGATTCCCTCATAGATGTGAAAAATAGTGATATCGAAGAAATACAAGTTTTTCAAACTAGCCCTGGGTCAGCTTCAGCCATTATTAGTTTAAAACCTTCTGCCGCCGCTAGGCTTCACAAATTGACTGAAGAACAAGTGGGAAAATCTGTTGTTTGGATTTGGGATGGGAGAGTATTGAGCATGGAGGTTTTAAAGTCCCCCCTTCCTAAAGATTTTACAGTATATAATTTTACTTCATTTGAAGCGGATGAATTTAAAAGAAAGACTTCAAAAACCGTTTCGTAAGCATCAAATTTCCCAATAGGAGTAATACCTTGACCATTAAGGAAATAAAAGTTCCCAACATAGGCGATGTCAGTGATGTTGAAGTCATTGAAATATCGGTATCACCGGGAGACAGAGTAAAAAAAGAAGACTCGTTGGTTACACTCGAAAGTGAAAAAGCCAGCATGGAAATTCCGTCTTCAGATGAGGGAACGGTTGAGGAAGTGAAGGTAAAATTGGGAGACAAAGTATCAGAGGGATCCGTCATTATAACGTTGCGTACGGAAGAAGAAACATCCGTTTCGACCGAACCTTCAAAAACGAATGAACCTATACCGCCTGAAAAAAGCGAAATAAAATCGCCTGTCGCATCGTCCACCAAACAATCTAAAGAAGTGAGTGTCACCATTCCCGATATCGGCGACGCTAAAGATGCCGAAGTGATTGAAATACTCGTAGAGCCTGGCCAGCACGTCAATAAGGAAGAGTCCTTAATCACCTTGGAGGGTGAAAAGGCTACTATGGAAATTCCGTCTCCTTTTGCCGGGCAAATTAAGACTATTACTCTTAAAATGGGTGATAAAGTTTCGAAGGGCGATGCAATACTTACCTTAGTCATTTCAGAAGAGTATCCCTCTACACTCAGTGCTGAACTCCCTAGTGCGCCGGTCCGTGAGCCCTCTGTGCCTAAAGTAGAGAACGCAAGTACTAAATCCTCAGTCACGCCCGTACTCGCCACACCGAGCACAAGTAATGAGTCAACACATGCAAGCCCATCGGTACGTCGACTGGCACGAGAATTTGGCATTGATCTTAGTCGTCTAAAGGGTACGGGTCCTAAACAACGTATTATGAAAGAAGATTTACAAAAATACGTGAAAGGTGTTTTAAGTGAGGGAGATTCGCGGGGGTCTGGTTTACAAATACCTAAAATGCCGGAAATTGATTTTTCAAAATATGGGGAAACCGAATGCATCCCCCTAAACAAAATTAAAAAATTAACGGGTATTAATGTGCATCGTAGTTGGGTGACTATTCCGCACGTGACGCAATTTGGACAGGCAGATATAACTGATCTAGAAGAATTTAGAAAATCCCAAAAAGAGGAAACAGAAAAGCAGGGCGTCAAACTCACTCCCTTGGTATTTATAATGAAAGCAGTCATCCTTTCATTAAAAGAGTTTCCCCATTTTAATGCATCCCTGGATTCCAAAGGTGAAAACCTAATTTTGAAAAAATATTATAATTTAGGAATAGCAGTTGATACTCCAAATGGTTTGGTGGTACCGGTCGTTAAAGACGTTGATAAAAAAAGTACTTTGGAATTAGCTCAAGAACTTGCTGAGATCAGCCAAAAAGCAAGATCGAAAGGCCTGTCTCCTGCGGAGATGTCGGGAAGTTGCTTCACCATTTCAAGTCTAGGGGGTATAGGCGGCACAGGGTTTACACCTATTATTAATGCACCAGACGTCGCCATTTTAGGTGTTTCCAAAGCATCGATGACAGCTATCTATCAAGACGAAGCGTTTAACCCGAGACTGATGTTGCCACTTTCACTCTCCTATGACCACCGTGTTATAGATGGTGCCGATGGCGCTCGCTTCATTGTCTATTTAGCGAAATATCTTTCAGATATACGCACATTATTACTATAAGAGGAATGATTAACTATGTCAGAACTGAAAACTGAGGTTGTTGTAATAGGGAGCGGGCCAGGGGGGTATACCGCTGCTTTTCGCGCTGCAGACTTAGGGAAAAAAGTTATCCTAGTAGAACGATATGAAACATTAGGAGGAGTATGCCTGAATGTGGGTTGTATCCCTTCTAAAGCCTTATTGCACATAGCGAAAGTTTTACAAGAGGCGCATGAAGCTTCGGAAATTGGACTTACCGTCGGCGACATAGCAATTGATATACCCAAGGTGAATCAATGGAAAGATAAAAACGTAGTAGGCCGATTAACTGGTGGCCTCAAAATGCTGGCAAAGCAACGCCAAGTGCAGGTAGTGCAAGGAACGGCAAAATTTATTTCCGATCGTCAAATAGAAGTTACCGGCCCTGAGGGCAAAACGTTAATCTCTTTTGAGAATGCAATTGTTGCAGTCGGATCCAGGCCAGTTAAATTACCTTTCATTCCAGAGGATCCCCGTGTAATTGACTCAACGGGTGCGCTAAAGCTTGAACACACTCAGGGGCGGATGTTAGTCATCGGAGGCGGAATTATTGGCTTGGAGATGGCCACCGTTTACCAAGCATTAGGCAGTAAGATTACAGTCGTTGAATTAATGGACCAACTTATTCCAGGTGCTGACCGAGATGTAGTAGCTCCTTTGCATAAGTTTATCGGTAAGAAATATGAAAATATTTTGCTAGAAACCAAGGTGACTAAAGTGGAAGCGACCCCCAAAGGTTTATTAGTGACCTTTGAAGGTAAAAATGCTCCAGAAAAACCTGAACTCTTTGATAGTGTCTTAGTTGCAGTAGGTCGTAGACCTAATGGAGATCTCGTTGGAGCAGAAAATGCCGGAATCAAAGTTGATGAACGAGGTTTCATTACGGTTGATAAGCAAATGCGAACGAATGTTGGTCATATTTTTGCGATTGGTGATGTGGTGGGCAATCCTATGCTTGCTCATAAAGCTATGCCGGAAGGAAGAATTGCGGCCGAAGTCATCGCAGGTAAAAAACATTACTTTGATCCCAAATGTATCGCTTCAGTGGCTTACACCGATCCCGAAGTTGCTTGGGTGGGGCTTACCGAAAATGATGCAAAAAAACAAGGCATCCAATATGGCAAGGGTGTGTTTCCATGGGCTGCAAGTGGACGTGCCTTGAGTATAGGGCGAACAGAAGGGCTCACTAAAATTCTCTTTGACGAAAAGACCCAGCGTATATTAGGCGCAGGCATCGTGGGACCCAATGCCGGAGAATTGATTAGTGAATTAGCATTAGCAATAGAAATGGGCTGTGATGCAGAGGATATCGCATTAACTATTCACCCCCATCCAACTTTATCTGAAACTGTCATGTTAGCAGCAGAAGTGTTTGAAGGGACTATTACAGACCTTTACCTCCCTAAGAAAAAAGAGTCATAAATTATTCCGAACTATTCGTGACGTGACATATCTGTCACGTCACGAATAGCCTACATGTCGCGGACATGGAAAGATTGTCGCAGTACGATAGAAAGATATATCGTGGGAGAAGTCCACTGATAATAAAAGTGGCCTGAACTAGTACCGAGAAAGGGCGCTACCCCTTTCTAACTAATTCTGTTCTTGCTATACACCAAACCTCAATGGTAGCAACGCCAGCCTTTTTAAGTACTTTAGCTAATTCTGATACTGTCCCAGCAGTTGTGATGACATCATCCAAAATCGCGACATGACGATAAGGAAGGGGTTTGGTGACTTGAAAAACGTTTTTAATATTTCTCTGCCTATCCTTAATTTCTAGTAAACTTTGCGGTGCCGTGGAGCGGGTGCGTCTAACACATAAGAAATCGACAGGAAGATCAAGTAACTTTTTCAGGGGTCGAGCAATCTCAACTGATTGATTGTAACCCCGTGTTCTTAATCGACTTATATGAAGTGGCACAGGAATAATGCACTCCGGCAACGTAAGATTATGGGCGTTATATTGCTCTAAAATTTTTTTGGCTAGTAACACTCCAATGGGGTAAGCAAGGCGTAATTTTTTTTGAAATTTGAGTTGGGTAATCAGTGAGGGTATAGGAAACCTATAACTAAATAAGATAAGTGCGCGCTCAAAGGGGGGCGGGTTGATAAGACATTCACCGCATTGCTGTGCCCATGTTTCGCTGGGGAGCTCTGTGCCGCAAGTATAGCAATATCCTTTTAACCAGGGTAATTCAGCTAAACAGTCAGAACAAAAAAAGTCATTATGTGTAAAGCCACAAACAATGCAATTTATAGGCAATAACCAATCGATACATTTTTTTAGCATGAAATACTTCTTTTAATTCACTCTTCTTTATTATTACAATACTCGTATTCTCTTAATTATATATACAGCTATAAATACAGTAGCTATGCGCTAGTGATAAAGAAGACACGTGAAAAAATTATTTTCTGAGACATTTGGGCAGGGTCCTGAGATTGTTTTGCTTCATGGATGGGGAATACACAGCGGGATATGGCAATTTATTGCCGCAAGTCTGGCAGAAGAATTTCGTGTGACGATTATTGATCTTCCCGGGTTTGGCCGTAGTGAAATGATCTCCAACTATACTTTAGAAGGTATTGTTGCAAGTTTACTTACAATCGCCCCTTCAAAGGCTATGTGGCTAGGATGGTCCTTGGGAGGGCTCATCGCCACCAAGTTCGCACTGGTTTATCCCCAATTAGTTAATAAATTAATTTGTGTAGCGAGCACACCTAAGTTTCTAAAGTGTGATGACTGGCCGGGAATGGATATTTCAGTATTACAGAAATTTAATGAACAACTTGCCAGTGATTATGAAACGACGTTGATGCGATTTCTGCTTCTGCAATTTTACGGGGTTAACGTGGATAAAAAAATAGTTAAGTGGCTAGGTTCAAATTTATTTTTATATGGCAAACCTGCAGTTGCAGTACTCAATGCGGCCTTAGATATATTATCAAAGATTGATTTGCGCGATGAGTTACAGAATTTACAATGCCCTGCACTCTATATTTTAGGAAAAATGGACGCTTTAGTCCCTTCACGCATTAAAGACAAATTGACTGATTTGCATGCAGATATTCGTGCCGTCGTGTTGCCACATGCGAGTCATGCTCCTTTTATAACAGATGGCAAAACATTTTTGTCTGAAGTGCGACGTTTTGCCTATGAATAAGCTAAATAAACCGTTGCTGCTAAAACAGGATATACAAAAATCGTTTAACAGTGCTGTAGATACGTATGATGAAGCAGCATTTTTTCAACGAGAAGTCGCTGATAGATTAATTGAGCGTCTAGATTATATTCGTATTGAACCGAAGTATATTTTAGACCTGGGGGCAGGGACAGGATACGCTACGTCACTGTTAGAAAAAAAATATAAAAAAGCAAAAGTGATCGTTTTTGATATAGCGGAAAAAATGTTACAAAAAAGCAAACAAAATAAACGTTGGTTTGATCGCAAACGTTATCTTTGTGGCGATGCCGACCACCTTCCCTTTGCTGATAAATCAATGGATTTAATATTTTCTAACCTCATGCTGCATTGGACGCACGATATCGACAAAACCATTCAAGAAGTACATCGTATTTTAAAGCCTAACGGTTTATTTTTATTTTCAACACTAGGGCCCGATACATTGTATGAATTGCGGCAAAGTTGGCAATCGATTGATGCCGGAGTTCATGTGCATTATTTTACGGATATGCATAATATTGGCGATTTTTTGCAAAAAGCCTCGTTTGCAGATTCCGTAGTAGATATGGAATTTATAACCATTACCTATAATGATTTGAAGAAAGTATTATTGGATTTGAAAGATTTAGGCACCCATAATATTGCTCCGGATAGATCAAGAGGTCTTACAGGCAAAGCTAAGTTTAATAAATTTGTTCATGCCTACGAAAAATATCGTAACCCAGAGGGTTTAATTCCTGTAACGTACGAAGTTATCTATGGACTGGGGTGGCGGAGAGAAGTTGATCCCCTACAAATTCAGGAAATCTCAATTCCAATAGGGTCGATTCAAAAAAATCCTCTTCAACGTTAATCATGACCCGAAACTAGAATTAATTACTATGACCCAGCTAATGTCTGAAAATAGAATAGCTTATCTCGATGCTGCAAGAACATTTGCTGCATTGATGGGAATTGTATTACATGCAGCATGTGGCTATATGAAATTTGCAATTGCAGAATGGCCACGTTACGGAGCTGAGTATAATATTTTTTTTGATTATTTGGTGGGAATAATCCACTTGATTTATATGCCTGCTTATTTCTTTTTGGCGGGTTTTTTCTGTCACTTGCTAAATAAGAAATTAAAATTTTTGGGTTTCACTGTAAATCGATTAAAACGCATTGTGCTACCCTTATTAATTTTTTCTACTTTAATCCACTTGCGCTTGTTAATCTCCAGCCTTTTTTTAAATCAAATTCACTCCCTAAAAGATCTATTGCTAATTTATAATAATGTCTCGTATTTATGGTTTTTAGAGTATCTATTAATCTATTACATTTTTTATCTGTTAATAATGCCATTAATGTCTAGAGCGACAATCAGCAGATTGTTCGATGCGCCCACCTCTTATTGGATAAATTCAAGATGGAGCTTTATTACCATTGTAGGGTTGCAGGCTTTATTACTTTATTTGAGTAATGCATGGTACATCCCAGTGATACTAAGCATTATTCCTGGTTTTTATTTACTGCTCATGTATGCGATTTATTTTCTGTTAGGCGTATTAGTGATGCAGTACAACGTATTCGAGAAATTTTTTCGGGTGCAGCTGAAATATTGTGTGAGTGGATTTATAGTATTCGGGCTATATTTCATTATTATGCAAACTAAAAGCGATTCTGAAATTATCAGATCTATCGCCATAGTTTTGTACTCTTTCTCAGGATATTTATTGCTCTTAAGTTTTTTTGGCGGATGCGTGAAGTTTTTCCCCTTGAAAAATAGATTAATACGCTATTGTGCAGATGCTTCTTATTGGATGTATCTGAGTCAAATTTATTTCATTCTTATTGTTCACGATATCACGGCCAGATTTTTGAATTCTATTTTTGCGCAGTTTCTTGTGATTTTTGTCGTGACCACTCTGCTAACGCTAATAACCTATCCGGTATTTTTTAGAAGACCATCACAATTGCGTGCTAGTTTCCCTCTCACTAGCGTGAGTGTTGGCAAAGGGAATTGAAGACAATTTGTTTAGCACTGCAGAAATAATTCCATGTTCATCAAGGCCGCATGCACTTAGCATCTTATCGGGGTTACCGTGTTCAATGTAAACGTCGGGTAGGCCTAAATTAAGAATTGGAGGGTGACGATTCAATTTTGTCAGCGTTTCATTCACTCCACTGCCCGCGCCTCCCATCACAGCGTTTTCTTCAATTGTTACAATAAGTTCGTGTGTATCCGCCATTTGGATGAGCAGATGTTCATCTAGCGGTTTCACATAACGCATATTCACAACCGTTGCATCCAAATGCTCGCCCGCTTTAAGTGTAGGAGTAACCATCGAACCGAAAGCAAGTAAGCATATGCGCTGGCCAGATCGACGAATTTCGCCCTTGCCAATTTCTAGGGGCGTCATCATTTTCGTAAGTGGTTTCCCCGGTCCTGAGCCTCGAGGGTAACGTACAGCGGCTGGCCCCGGATAATGGTAGGCGGTGTATAGCATTTGCCAACATTCATCTTCATCCCCCGGAGCTAGAATGATCATATTAGGAATACAGCGCAGATAAGAGAGATCGAAGCTGCCAGCATGTGTGGGGCCGTCTGCACCCACTAAGCCTGCCCGATCAAGCGCAAAGGTTACATCTAAGTTTTGTATGGCCACATCATGGATGAGCTGATCATAACCCCGTTGTAAAAAAGTTGAATAAATAGCTACTACGGGTTTCATTCCCTGACAGGCCATGCCCGCTGCAAATGTGACGCAATGTTGTTCTGCGATACCGACGTCACAATAGCGCTCAGTGAATTCCTCGGCAAAACGAGTCATTCCAGATCCTTCGCACATGGCGGGAGTGATGGCATAAAGTTTTGAATCGATTTTTGCCATATCACACAACCATTCTCCAAAGACATCTGAATAAGTGGGTTTGGTTATCTTGGCAGGAATTGACGAGGTCGGATTATTATTAAAGCCCGATTTAACAGCATGATAAGCAACGGGGTCTGCCTCAGCAGGAGCAAATCCTTTGCCTTTAGTGGTTATGACATGTAAAAATTGTGGCCCCTTTAGTACTTTCAAATTTTCTAACATGGGAACTAAGGTTTTGAGATCATGACCATCAATCGGACCAAAATAATGAAATCCCAATTCTTCGAATAACGTGCCGGGTGCAATCATGCCCTTGAGATGCGTTTCTGTGCGTTTCGCTAAGGATTGGATAGGCGGCATTTTTGCCAATACTTTTTTACTGCCTTCGCGCAACGTGGTGTATAGTTTTCCTGATAAAATTCGAGCTAGATAATTGTTAAGTGCCCCGACGTTTGGTGAGATAGACATATCATTATCATTCAATATAACCAAAAGGTCAGCGTCAATACTCCCGGCATGGTTTAGCGCTTCAAAAGCCATCCCCCCGGTTAAGCCACCATCCCCAATAATGGCAACTGATTTATAGTCTTTTCCCTGCATTTTGGCTGCTATCGCCATGCCTAAGCCAGCACTGATGGAAGTACTAGAATGTCCGACACCAAAAGTATCATAAATGCTTTCTTCTCGTTTCGGGAAAGGTGCTAAACCATCCGCTTGCTTAATAGTGTGTAGTTGTGATTTGCGACCCGTAAGCACTTTATGCGGATAGGCTTGATGGCCGACATCCCAAATTAATTTATCTTCGGGGGTATGAAAGACATGATGGAGGGCGATAGTAAGTTCAATTGCCCCTAAGTTAGCAGCAAAGTGTCCACCGCAAATATTTAAAGTTTCTATTATGTAGTTTCTTAATTCGCGACTAAGTTCTTCAAGTTCATCGATAGTTAATTTTCGTACATCAGAGGGATCATTTATTTTATTCAATAGAGAGTATTGCATCGGTAATACCTTAGTGATTTCTCAGGATGATAAATTCGGCAAGTGACCTGAGAGAATGCATGTTTTGTCCAAATGGAGTTAACGAATTAAGCGCTTCCTCGTAAAAAAAAAGCAAACTTTCCTTAGCTTGTTTAAGGCCTTGCATTGTGGTGAAAGTTGCCTTTTTATTGGCATGATCAGTGCCAATTCTTTTACCTAGAATTTGGGTGGATCCTTCAGAGTCGAGAATATCATCTTGAATCTGAAAACAAAGTCCAATGTAATTTGAGAATTTCAATAAAGTGTCGAGCACCCAGCCTTCTTTTAAATGTGCGGTTAACGCAGCTAATTGAATGCAAGCAGTAATAAGGGCACCCGTTTTATGGTGATGAATTGTCTGTAATTGAGCTTTATCAAGTGCTTGGCCTGTGGCTTTAAGATCCATGGCTTGACCGCCTGCCATACCTCGGGAACCAGAGGCTTTAGCTAAACAACTTACCATGGCCAAGCGTATATCGGCTTCCAACCCTGCTGGGGCGGCCACTATTTCAAAGGCCAGGGTTTGGAGTGCATCCCCTGTTAAAATTGCCGTAGCCTCGTCAAAAGCCTTATGACAAGTTGGCTTGCCACGTCTTAGGTCATCATTGTCCATCGCGGGTAAGTCATCATGTACTAAAGAATAAGCATGTATAAGCTCGACAGAGCACGCGGCGTAATCCAACAGATCAAGGTCTGCTCCCAGGGCCTCTCCCGTTGCATAGACCAATAAGGGTCTAATACGTTTGCCTCCATTTAAGACAGAATACTGCATGGCTTGATGTAAATGTTGAGGTTCAAGTTGTGGACTAGGCAGGTGACTCTCAAGAAATGAGTTTATACGTTGTTGACGTTCTTCCAGGTAGCTTTTGAAGTTCATTTTAATCTTCAGATTTATATTCGTGTAAGGCGAGTTCGCCATTTTTTTCCATTAAAATTTGGACCTTTTGCTCTGCCTCTTGCAGTGCAACCTGGCATCTACGAGTCAGGCCTATGCCTTTTTCAAAATGTAAGAGGGATTCTTCTAAAGAGAGACCGCCTTGTTCCATTTTATCAACAATTTGGTTGAGGTCTTCCAATGCTTTTTCAAAATTAAACGTGTCGCTGGCCATAATTACCTCTGTTCAATGGTAAATCCAAAAAGGCATTATACTGATTTTTTGCTGTAACAACGAGTTTGATGAAATGAAATGTTATCTAGGCAGTGAGATTCGTGAGCAAGAACGTGGATTATTGGCTAGTTTCTCTCTTTACGATATTATCAACAGTATTATCGTGTAACCATGTATCATAAATTTCTTTAGCTGCGCGAAAATTGTCATTTTGCAAGTAATATAATACTTGTTGTTTTATCGCTTCTGGTAAATGGCCGAACATATGTGTCACCTCATTAAAATCTACTAAAAATCAAGCTTAACAAAGAAGCAAGGGTGGGTATGTCAGCTATATAAATAAAGACTTGTAGGATAATTGCCATATTGTTCATTTTTTAGCCAATTTCATTATATCTTAAGGTTTTTTGGGGCGAGAATGGCATCTTATCTTAAAAATGTTCGCTTTCGAGCGATTTAAGCGCAACCTCCTCTTTCCTCTACCTTTTTTTTAAAATCCCTCCATTTAATGCCAATTTATAGCTTTTTAACCCCCTGTTTCCTGATAAAACCATTAATTGACGCCAAATAGCTTTGCTATAGTAATCAAGTAGAGATTGTAAAGGATAAAAAAATGAAAAAGGTTCGCTTATTTGTTTCAGCATTAGTAATGACGGCGATGTCATACAACGCGTATGCCTTAAATGCTGAAGAGATTTATAAGAAGGTCAATAAATCTGTATACACCATATATACAGTTAATTTCTATGATAAATCTCCTGAGTCATTAGGTAGTGCTATTGCAGTGACGGATCATATTTTGGCAACTAATTGCCATGTTGCTTTAACAGGAAACTATTTAGGCATAGTAATTGAAAAAGAATTTAAGCTAGGCACTATCTTTTTTAGAGACGTTAATCGAGATATCTGTTTTGTAGAGGTGCCCGGCGTTAAGTTTGAGCCCGTAAAAATCCGTAGTTCACAAGATGTTAAAGTCGGAGAACAGGTCTACGCAGTAGGTAATCCAGAAGGTTTAGAAAAATCAATTTCACAAGGGATTATTTCTAATAAAAGAAAAGATCGCGGTGGCTACATTCTGCAAACCGACGCTTCTGTCTCTTTCGGTTCAAGCGGCGGCGGACTTTTTGATCAACAAGGTCAACTCGTGGGCATAACAAATAGTGTTGATAGGCATAGTAAAAATATTGCCTTTGCCCTGCCTACAGAGTGGATAACTCAAATTCTTTTCCCGAAAGTGCTAGCAAACGCAAAAGAGACAACGCAAGCCGCCCCGTCCTCTCCTGAGAATCCCAAAGCCATTAAAAAAATCGGTACATATGGTAAAGGGAACCTTACCCTCTACCAATATAATCAAAAGTGCTTTGTGTTATTGACCGGCAAAAATGAGTTCGGTGAAGCCGCGGGGTCTGCTATTTGGTATCCTGAAAAACCCGGCATTATTTTAATTTTTCCCAACTCTACCAATTTGACCAAGAACTTCCAAATAATGAACACAGCTTTTTATGGCGATCAAGATCAAAGCCCGAGCTACTCTAAAAATTTCCTCTTTTTCGATAAGAAAAAATATGAATTAGTAGGGGTGCGAGATGAAAATAGTCGATATCCGCTCTTAGTTACCAAGTTGCCAGAAGATACCAAGAATAAATTACTCCAATCCTCCAATTTTGAAATCAAATATGAAGATGGGATGACAGTACAGGGTTATGCTAAAACAGCATATAGTTTGGAAGGCTTTAAAGAGGCTATTGAGGCGTATGACCAAAACTGTAAAGTTAATAAACCTTCCGAAACTCCAGCAACTGAGAAGAAATAACTTAAGCGAGGTTAAAATCGGGCGCTGTAGCCTACTGTAAAGTGATTGTTAACCTCATAAGCTCTCACGATCAAAGGCTAAAGGCTACTCCCACAAATTGAAAATTCCTCGAGTACTATACTTAATTGAATAGGGCGTAACCGTAGAAATCCTATTGTTAACTGTTATCTAGGATTAATGAATGATTGCCATACCAGGATACGAAATTACAGAGCAAATCTACGAAGGTGATATGACACTTGTTTTAAGAGGTAAACGAGAGCCTGATAATTTGCCCGTAATTGTCAAAATTTTGAATATGGAAAACCCCCCCTTCGAAAAAGTTGCGGCCTTCAAACACGAAGCACGCACCATGACAAATTTGGAAATGTTAACCTGTGTACCAAAGGTTTATGAATTAAAAAAATATTATGATTCATGGATGATGGTTTTTGAGGATATACAAGGCCAAACACTAGCCTATTATATTGCCAAGAAAACCTTTAATGTTTTCGACTTTTTGGATTTGACTATTAATATTGTTTCCGCTTTGGAGCAAGTTCATAAAAAAGGTATCGTACACAAAGACATTAATCCATTTAATATTGTCTGGAATCCACAAAGCAATAAATTACAAATTATAGATTTTGGTATCGCAAGTAATCTTTCTCATGAAAATGTGGATCACAAAAATATCAATATGCTGGAAGGTACCTTGTCATATTTGTCGCCTGAGCAGACAGGTAGGATGAACCGATTGATCGATCATCGCAGTGACTTCTACTCTCTAGGAATTACAGCATATCAAATGTTGACAGGGCAGCTGCCGTTCGATTCAGAAGATCCGTTGGAATTGATTCATCAGCATATCGTCAAGATACCAGTGCCTCCTCATGAAATTAATAATGAAATCCCCGAAATGCTTTCCGCCATTATTATGAAGTTAATCGCTAAGAAGGCTGAAGATCGTTACCAAACAGAATATGGTATTAAATATGATCTCCTGCATTGTCTGCGTGAATTAAGAAAACGCGGCACGATTGACACATTTGACGTGGGTAAAAAAGATTTAATTTCAGGATTTGAGCTGCCGCAAAAATTATATGGACGAGAAGAAGAAATAAAAACGTTGATGAATGTTTTTGAAAACGTTTGTTTAAGTAGTCGTGAGGTGGCCGTTATTTCAGGCTATGCAGGGATTGGTAAATCTACTTTAATTAATGAACTTTATAAATCTATTGTGGCAAAAAGGGGTTATTTGATTCAGGGAAAATTTGATCAATTTCAGAGAAATCTCCCCTGTTTAGCTTTGAGTCGAATGTTGCAAGATTATGTCGACCAAGTATTGACCGAGAGTTTTGAGCAGCGTGCTGAATGGAAAAACAAAATACTGGGTGCAGTAGGGGAGAATGGTCAAATACTCATTGAGCATGCTCCCTCGATGGAATTAATCATCGGAAAACAACCGCCACTGATGGAGCTGGATCCGGCTGCTGCCGAAAGTCGATTTTTATATGTCATTAAAAATGTGGTGCAAGTTTTAGCACAAAAGGAACATCCCTTTGTTATTTTTTGGGATGATATTCAGTGGGCTGATAGTATTTCATTTAAGCTATTAGAGGTATTGTTACTCCAAACCACCGGCTACCTATTTTATGTTTTTTGTTATAGAGACAATGAGGTGGATGAGGGGCATCCCTTCAAGCTAATTTTAAATCGTGTTGAGCGAGAGCTGCCTCTCTATAAAATTCAGTTGAAACCTTTAAGTCTTGAAGCGGTATCACAATTAATCGCCGACACCTTGCATACTGAAAAAGAAGAGGTTAAAGCGCTGGCAGAAATTTGCTATACAAAAACAAGTGGCAATCCATTTTTCCTTAATCAACTGATAAAAGTTCTGTATAACAAAAAGATTATATATTTTGAAACGGCTAAAGGCAGATGGACATGGGATGTCTCAATGATTAACGAGCAGTCAGTTGCTGACAATGTCTTGGAGTTATTGTTGGCAAGGTTGGATGCATTGAATGAACATTCTCGTATTGCATTAAATTATGCTTCATGTTTAGGAAACATGTTTGACTTAAAGACAACGGCTACCCTGTTAAATCGTTCGGAGCATGAAACCGCGCAATTGTTGGATGAAGCACTACGGGAAAATTATTTGATTCCCTTAAATGATAACTATCGCTATGCGATGGAAACGGAAGGGTCAGGAACCGTCTATCGGTTCGCGCATGAAAAAATTCGTGAAGTAATTTATGAAAAAATAAGCGCAGAAAAGAAAGGTGAGATCAATCTTAGAATTGGGCGGTTACTTAAAAATGTCACCTTAGAGAGTGAGCTTGAAAATAAAGTTATTGCTATTGCAGATCATTTTAACCGCGGGATACATTTAATTACTGACGAAAATGAAAAATATGAATTAGTAACACTTAATCTTAAAGCAGGAATTAAGGCTAAACACTCACAGGCTTTTGAGCAAGCTTCCTACTATCTAGAAACGGGTATTTCGCTACTAAAAGAGAGTGATTGGAATGACCGATATGATATAGCCTTAAGTCTATATACGGAAGCGGCGGAAGTTAATAGCTTTTTGGCTAACTATGAAAAAATGCAGTTTTTTAATGATGTGGTGATCAGCAAAGCCAGGTCGATACTTGATTTGACTAAAATCTATCGTATAAAAATATCGGCTGAAATAGCGCGGGGTAATTTAACGGATGCAATTAGAGTTGGACAGCAGTTTTTAAAAAAAATGAATTATAATCTGCCATTTCATCCTGGCAACCTTCAAGTGATACGCGCAGTGATTAGGGCTAGACTTGCAAGTCGCAAAGTGAAGCCCGAAGAGGTGATGAATCTGCCCACACTAAAAAACGATAAGATGAAGGCAATACAGCAAATTATGTTAGATCTTGCGGCGCCTAGTTTTCAGGCCCAACCCGAACTTTCTATTATACTTTTTTCTGAAGTATTTCGCATTACTGTTAAGTATGGCGTCTCTGAATTTACTCCCTATAGTTTTATGTGTTATGCGATTGTTCTCGGCGGTATTTTACGAGATTACGAAGGTGCTTATAAATTCGCAAAATTGGCTATTGAACTGATTCCAAAATTTGAAGCCAAAGCGTATCAGGCGAAAATATTGTTTACCTATTATTTTTTCGTTAGCCATTTAAAAAATTATTACAAAGATGATGTTGATCTTTTAAAGGATGCATATTATAGCGGCTTGGAAGTGGGTGATTTAGAGTATGCTATTTATGGATTATCTTTTCCGAGTGCCGTTTATCTTTTTGGGTCAGACCACCTTCAAACAGTGGCAGACCATTCGAATAAAACTGCTGAATACATGATGAAATTCAATAAAGATTTCAAAATGGTCACCTATCATTTAATCCATTTACAGCTGATGACTAATCTTTTAGGGAAAAATAGCGGCTCCCCCTCTAGTTTTACTGGTCCCTTTTACAATGAGAACGAACAAGTGCCGCTCCATCTTGCCAATCAAGATATTTTGGGTTTGGCTTTTCTTTATATTCATAAATTAATGATGGCGTATTTGTTTGGCGACATGGATTCGGCGGTGCAGTTTATTAATCAAGAAAAACCCTATGCCAAAGTATTATTATCCTGTTTTCACTATCCCATTTATTTGTTTTATGCCTTGTTAACTGATATTGCAGTGTATCCAGAAATGAAATTGACTGACAAGCTAAAAGTCCGAGTCCGCATTGCAATGAATCTTTATAATCTGGGTAAACTGGCAAAATCAGCGCCTATGAATTATCGGCATAAATATTGTCTCGTTAAAGCAGAGCTCTATAGAATAAAAGGTAACTATGAAAAAGCACTTGATTACTATGAGGATGCAATTCAATTTGCTCACGAAAATGAGTTTATAAATGATGAGGCTTTGGCAAAGGAGCTGACTGCCAAGTTTTATTTTCAATCAAACAAGGAAAAAGTGGGGAAAATTTATTTGTTTGATGCCTTTTATAGTTATTCTCTGTGGGGAGCCACTGCAAAATTGGATCAGCTAAAAACGGATTATCCTTGGCTGGCGAAAGCATTGCTGCAGCCACATTTATTTGGTTTTTTATCTGCCCTTACCTCTAAGACCTATAAGACCGATGAATTAGATTACGGTTCTGCTATGAAGGCTTCGGTTACTATCGCAAGTGAAATCGTTCTTCCAAAATTGATTGCTAGATTATTGGAGATTCTTACTGAGAATATCGGAGCGGAAAGATGCGTCTTGCTCTATCAACAAAATGATAAGTTGATGGTAGAAGGTGAATTCAATTCCCAACAAAAAATACTTTCTTTGATGCAGTCTATTCCTTTAGAGTCAGATCAGTTGGAGTTGCCGTTAACGATTATTCAATATGTAAATAGTACGCATGAAAGCCTGCTGCTTGATAATGCGTCTGAAGTAAAACAATTCATGCGGGATATGTACATTATTAAACAAGCGCCCAAGTCAGTATTATGTTTCCCTATCCTTTATCAAGGAAGATTGCTTGGAATTTTATATTTCGAAAATAATATGTCAACAGCCGCGTTTACACCGCAACGTCTGGAGTTTTTAAAAGTATTATCCTCTCAAATAGCGATATCAATTGAAAATGCTCGCCTTTATTATAATTTTGAACGATTTGTTCCAAAACAGTTTTTGGAATTATTAGGAAAAGAAGATCTGTCATCGGTGAAATTAGGTGATAGTATTCAAAAAAATATTACCGTTTTATTCACCGATATTCGCGGCTTTACTACCTTAACTGAGCAACAAAATGTAGCGTATGTGTTTGATCTACTCAATCAATACTTAAGTTATGTAGAGCCTATTATCACTCAACATAACGGGTTTATAGATAAGTTTATTGGGGACGCAATCATGGCGTTATTTCCCCGAAATGCAGACGATGCGGTTAATGCTGCTATTGAAATACAAGACAAACTCATCCATTTTAATTCTCAACATAATATTGCGTTGGCAGGGGGAATTGGTATTAGCACCGGACTTTGTATGTTAGGCACAGTAGGCAGTAGTAAACGTATGGATGGAACCGTCATAAGTGATACCGTGAATACTGCCTCACGCATAGAAAATTTAAACAAGACGTATAACACCACGTTATTAATTAGCGAGCAAACCAGAATAAAATTGCAGGATGCTCAGAAGTATTCGTTACGCTTTATTGGCAAAGTTAAGCTTAGAGGTAAACAATCTGAGAATTTAATATGGGAAGTTCTCGATGGGTTACCTGAACATCTTAAGGAAAAAAGATTTGCCACGCTCTCTCGCTATGAACAAGCAGTTCAATACTATAATGACGGTGATTACAAGGAAGCAAGAACTCTATTGCTCGACTGTCACAAGGAAGATCCCGATGATGAAGTTATTGAGTTGCTATTAAAAAGCGTTGAGCAAAATCTAGGTTTCTAAGTCAATGATTGACTCTCTAGAGGCTGAACAGTTCAGCCTTCTTTAAGACGAGAATCAGTTTTGGTAAATCCATCGATGATGATACGTGTTGCTGCTGCCAGTATGTCATCGCGACGAGAGGCATCTTTTGTATGGTGTACCGAATATATAACAACCACAATCGGAGCACAATTTGGTGGCCAAATTATTCCGATATCATTCGATATTCCGTATTCATTGCTCGCGCCTGTTTTATCCGCAACAATCCACCCTTTTGGTACACCAGCGCGGATGCGCGCATCTCCAGTGGTGTTGCCTTTCATCCAAGTTATTAATTGCTTCTGCTGGAATGAGGGTAAAACATTGCCCAGTATTATTTTTTGTAAGCTATTTTCCATCGCTGTCGGCGTAGAAGTATCGCGCAACTGCATTGGGTCTGAATTTAAATTGGGTTCCAAACTGTCTATTCGAAATGTCTCATCATTAATTGATCGAGCATAAGCATTGACCGCGCCGGGCCCGCCTAGTTTTTTGATGATGAGATTAGTTGCTGTATTATCACGGTACATCATGGTGGCTGCACATAGTTCAGAAATAGTCATTCCTTCCGCTACATGTTTTTCTGTAATGGGTGACCAATAAACCAAATCTTGTGTGGTATAAGTCATTTTTTGTTTAAGTATGTGAGGGTTGGTTGCGCTCTGTTTTAAAATGGCTGAAATTGCCATTATTTTGAAGGTACTTTGAATAGGGAAACGCTCTACAGCACGGTATTGAATAGATTGATTATTAGCGGTATTGATTGCATATACGCCAATTCGACCGTCTAAAGATGTCTCCAGCGTTTCAAATTTTTTATTTATTTGGCGAGATTCATTATTCCTAGTGTTAGCAAATAAGATTGCATAGTAACCGCCAGACAGAATTGCTAATGTTAATAAAAAGTATTTAATCCAAGATGATTTCATGCTGTCGCCTTAATGATTTTGTCTATGGTATCTGAAATTTGTCGATTTTAAGGTGAATTTCTGTATCATACTTATCGCTTAGTAAAATCGAATTCTATTAAATTTCCTCTAAAAATAGAGCATATAGATTAAAACATTAATGAGGGAATTATGCCAAATATTATGCAGCGTGAATTATTAGATAGCTTAGTTGGTGATAAAGGTATTTATTTTGAAACTATTCGAGATGATCAAGCCTTTGATTTAGGGACCAAGGTGTTGTACTTACAAAGAGCGCTCAGTCAAGATTGTCAGGCTTTTTTACAATCACTTGATAGGCTATATAACCCACATTTAATGGGTAAAGCAAAGCAAGCTAACCTTGAGTTTGTGCGTGCATTAAAGTTGATTAATGATCTCTGCTTTAATAATCCAGTGAAATACCAAGAGTATGGCATCAGAGATGCGTTGTCTCATTATTTCGCTTCGCTAGGCAGTATTAGTGCAAATGATTTCAAAATAATCATCGAAGAAATTATTAATGCTGGGATTGTTGTTCTAAGTGAAGGCAAGCAAGAAGTGATAGCAGCACAAAAAGAGACAAGAGCAGCGTCAGAAACGCATATAATTAGACAGACTGCTTGGCGAAGAGAATTGGATTTACCTCAAGATCAATTAGCACCGGCAAGCCACAGCGCGCACCACAACCCCGCTTTTTTCCAAGGTGTGCAGTTCCGAGTTCATTTAATCCCAGTTAGGATACAGATTTTGATTCAGGCTAACCTACTGACTAATGCAGCAGCCGCAGCATTATCCCAAGTAGAACGTAATCGGCTTGTTTGTACTCAACCTCTTATTTCAAATGGGTTAATGACAGTGCCAGAGGCTTTAGCATTAACAGGTGACCAGCATCTTTCGTTGGGGCACAAGGAGATTTTTACACTGATTCAAGAACAACGACTTACCCTAGAGCGAGCAAAAAATCTATCCGACGTGGAACATGGTCAGCTTGTATGTACTCAACCCCTCATTTCAAATGAGTTAATGTCTGTGCTGGAGGCTTTAGCATTAACAGGTGTCCAGCATTGTTCATTGGGACACAAGGAAATTTTTACTTTAATTCAAGAACAACGACTTACCATAGATAAAGCAAAAAATTTCTCCCAAGTAGAACTTGATCGGCTTGTATGTACTCAACCTCTCATTTCAAAGGAGTTAATGTCAGTGCCAGAAGCTTTAGAGTTAACGGGTTATCAGCATCTTCGGTTAGGAGAAGAGCGAATTTTTATTTTGATTCAAGAAGAACGACTTACCATAGAGCAAGCAAAAAATTTAACCCAGGCACAAGTAGACGGTATTAATCTAGGAAATGAAGAGGATGTTTTGCAGCAACTGAATCAACAACAAGGCTTTAATTATAACCAATAAGTATTACATTGACTGATTCAAGAAATCTCACCGGCATACCGGTGGAGGAATCTTTTGAATCAGTCAATGCGCTCTCCAATTGCTAAACGCTACGAGAATATTCCGTGTAAGGCATCCAACTAAAACAACCGTCTATTTTATTGGGCTACCCATCAAAACAGCCCCATGTTTTGATGACTTAATATCATTAAGATTTATAATCCAATAGACGACATTTTTTATATTTGGACACAAATGGAAAGAATCCTATTAACATCTCTAGAAAACTGGCTTAGTTCATCCGATCGAAAACCATTGGTATCCGTGGTACAAGGCAAGGTGGCAAAACATGGTTAATTAGGCACCTTGCTCAAAAGGCTGGAAAGCAGTTAATAAAGCTTAATTTTGAAAAAAATCCGTCCTACACCCACCTCTTTTCATCCAACAATATTGACCAGCAGAAATCAGGGAAAGATATTTCAAAGCAATTTTTCTCGATGTCGGTTTATGTTTTACCTTAGCTTCTATTCCTTTTTACCTAATCGGCAATATACATCGTTTGCTTGATTTAATATGATATTTAACTCTAATTTAAAGTATAGATATGATTACTTTATAATAATATCTGCACATTGCACTAGATTCCGAGTAGTGAGCGCTTTAGGTAATAAATTTGGTGATAATATTGTTGTACTATCTGCTGTAGGACAAATATATAGATTCTAAATTAAAAACAATAATAATGAGAATACTTAATGCAATTACACTTAAACAGAAAATCAGCATTGATCACTGGTGCCAGCCAAGGTATCGGTAAAGAAGTCGCAATGCAGCTTGCTAAAGAAGGTGTGCGAGTTATATTAACTTCTAATGATGAAGATAAATTAAATGATGCATGTGATGAGATTAACAAAGATGGTGGATCAGCGCGTGCTATTTATGCGGATTTAACATTACAAAAAGACATAGATAATCTTAATAAAAATAATAACTGAGATCGCATAGACAAATGACCAGCATGTTAGGCTAGTCATTATTTATACATTGGTGGAGGCGGCGGGAATCGAACCCGCGTCCGCAAATTCTAGACCTGAGACATCTACATGTTTAGACTTGTCTTCAATTTAACTCATTGCTTTCCGACAAGGCAGGAAGAACAATAAGCGAGCCAAGAATTTAACAATTAACCTGAGACAGAGTTAATTGCGATTTTATGTGCTATTACCACTGGTCAAAGCCCATAAACAAGCTTTGGCAATGGGTAGGAGCTGGTTTTTAAGCAGCTACGGCTACTTGATATTTACTATCGTTTGCAGTTACTTTATTTGCAACTCAGTTTTACGAGGTGGAGTTACCTGCTCGACATGCACCTTAGGCTTTGATATCCACGTCGAAGCCTGTCGCCCCCAAGCTTCTACCTAACCTATTAAGTATAGCAAGCGTGCCTGGGCATTACTACCTCTTAGTTATTAACTTAGGCGGCTTATTTTTGCGGTGCGCTGTTTTTCTCTATCCCAATCGCGCTGTTTTAGGCTTTCACGCTTATCGTAGTCTTTTTTGCCTTTTGCCAAACCAATTTCAAGCTTTACACGATTATTTTTCCAGTAGAGGGAGAGCGCAGTTAAGGTGTAGCCTTTGCGTTGGACCGAGCCGATGAGGGTGCGTAATTCTTTAGCATGCAGCAGCAATTTTCGGGTACGCAAGGGGTCCGGGGTAATATGGGTGCTAACAGTCTGCAGCGGACTGATATGAAAACCAATTAGCCACGCTTCACCTTTTTTGAGAATGACATAACTATCTCTTAGCTGCAATCGTCCTGCTCGGATACTTTTAACTTCCCATCCTTCTAACACCAGACCCGCTTCGAAGCGTTGCTCGATATGATAATCATGAAAAGCTTTTTTATTTACAGAGATAGAACGACTATTGTCAGATTTTTTTTTAATTTTCGTGTTCATAAGTTAGACTCTATAACTTTGTGCAGAAATGTTAACCTTAATCAAGAGTTAGAGTTATGACTATCATCCAGCGAAGTGCAATAGTACCTCATACCGCAGAAGAAATGTATAAGTTAGTCAATGCCATCGAAGATTACCCGGACTTCGTGCCGTGGTGTAAACAGACCGTAGTGCACAGTCGGGATGAGGATGAAATACATGCTACCTTGTCTTTTGAAGGGGGTGGGTTTAATAAATCTTTTACGACCTGTAATCGTCTTCAAAAAAATAAAATGATTGAAATGCGTCTTATAGATGGGCCTTTTAAACATCTTGAGGGCTTTTGGCGATTTGAGCATCACGAAGATACCCATTGCATGGTCAAACTCGATCTTGAATTCGAGCTGGCTAACAAAATTCTAGGCATGGCTTTTGGCGCAGTTTTTAATCAAGTGGCAAACTCCCTGGTAGACGCATTTTCTAAACGAGCATCAGAGGTCTATGGAAACAATCAGAGTTGAAATTGCCTATGCTCTACCCGAGCAGCAATTGCTTTTAACAGTATTAATTCCCAAGGGGAGTACAGTTATCACAGCAATTATGGCATCGGGAATCCTGGATCAATTTCCGGAGTTAGTGCTCAGTAATAATGTGGGTATCTTCAGCAAGAAAGTTGCGTTGGACTGTATTGTGGCAGAGAATGACCGAATCGAGATATATCGACCCTTAGTCATGACTCCCAATCAATTACGATTATTGCGCGCTAAGACGTAACCCCTATTCTTTCGAAAAGGGGCGAAATTTATATGTTGTGTGTTGATAAATGGCTAATTCGATCATTTTTAAAATAGATGACTACCCGTCTTTCTACGTACTTGCCTCTTCCAGGTTTGTAAGTATAAATGTAAGTCCAACGGTTGTCGTTGAAGGTATCCATTAGAACGGGGGGTCCGATAAGGTCGGTGACGGCGTCCTTAGTCATTCCTAGGTGTAGTTGGTGAATCATATCTGCTGTGACAATATTGCCTTGCTGCACATTCACTCGGTATAACCAGGTTGTTTGTGTGCACGCAGTCAACGTGAAAACAATACACGTAGCGGATAAAAAGGTTATAATTTTTGTTTTCATCTTGATTAGCCTTGGCAGTAATTTAAGCTATGATAGCGAATTTTATTTTTTTTTAAAAGGGGATTTTATTGGATAATCAAGATCTTAAAAATGCAGGGCTAAAGGTTACTCTGCCTAGGCTCAAGATTCTAGAAATATTAGAGAAAGCGGATCCGCATCATATGAGTGCAGAAGACGTTTATAAGACCCTTCTTGAGTCAGGAGATGACGTAGGGCTGGCCACGGTCTATAGGGTTTTAACTCAGTTTGAAACCGCGGGCCTTGTTAAACGTCACAATTTTGAAGGAGATCATGCTGTTTTTGAAATTGAACAAGGCGAGCACCATGATCATTTGGTGTGTGTTAAATGTGGGCGAGTCGATGAATTCATCGATGAGGTCATTGAAAAAAGACAAGAGGATATTGCCCTGCAATCAGACTTCATCATGACAGATCATAGTTTAACTATTTATGGGGTCTGTAAAAAGTGCCATTCTGGTAAAAGGTAATTATTCACAGTCAATTAATTCTTGTGCGTGAGCTAATGTTTTCTCTGTAATGGTTATGCCGCCCAACATACGCGCAATTTCTTTTATTCTTGTTTCTCCTTTTAATTCTACAATAGTTGTTTCCGTCTGCTTTTTTATGGTTTCTTTTTGAACCCGCAAGTGATTGTCGCCGTATGCGGCAACTTGGGGGAGATGGGTGATGCAAATTACTTGAGCGGATTTACCTAGGGACTTCAATAAATTTCCCACGATTGCCGCTGTGCTTCCCCCAATACCCACATCCACTTCATCGAAGATCAAAACAGGTGTTGTTTTTTTCTGGGCTGTTGCAACATAAATGGCGAGGGCTATGCGTGATATTTCTCCGCCTGAGGCTACTTTAGTAAGTGGTTGCAGGGTTTGCCCGGGATTAGTTGCAACTAAAAACTCTATATCATCTATCCCATGAGGGGAGATGTCGTCTCTTAAACTGATCAGGACGTTAAACTGTCCTCCGGGCATCCCAAGTTTTTGTATTTGTTGGCTAATTTGTTTGTTGAGTAGATGCGCAGCTTTTTCGCGGCTAGCATGAAGTTTTTGGGCCACTTCCAAATATAAAGCGCGCAATTCATGGGCTTTTTTCTCTAAAGTTTCGTAATGGAGGTTAGCCTCTGTAAGCTCTGAAAGTTGGGTAGCTAATTGAGTATAGACAAGATGCAATTGAGGAGCGGGTGTCTGATATTTGCGCGCCAATTCATGGATTCTGGAGAGCCGACGTTCAATAATGGTTAATCGTTCAGGGTTAACTTCTAATTGATTGAGGTAAGCCTTGAGCTCATTGGTGGCTTCCTCTAAATGAATGATTGAATGATTAATTAAATCGCTGACTCCCGCAATTTTTTCATCAGAATATTGTAGGCTTTGTAAATGGTTTTGGGCTTGATATAGGCGAGCTTGTGCTGAACTTTTTTCAATTTCTGAGAGCTGCTCTAATGCGGCTTGGCAATTTTTAATTGATTGTTCCGCATTTGCGAGCGTTCTTTGTTCTGCGTCGAGTAGTTCATATTCGCCAGCCACAATAGCCTCTTTTTCAAATTCCTTGATTTGATATTCCAAAAGCTCTTGTTGTACCTCGGTATTGTTTTGTAGGTGGGATACCCGCTCCATTTCTTTTTGATTTTCTGACCATTGTTGATACGCTATTTTGGTCTGATCACAAAGCGTGGTCTCGTGATTAAAGCTGTCAATAAGGTCTCGCTGATAACTGCGTTTGGTAAGTAATTGCTGTTGATTTTGACTGTGAATATTTATTAGAAAAGGAAGAAATTCTTTAAGCTGTTGTAATGTGCAATTGTACCCATTAATAAATTGTCGTGATTTTCCATCTTTATGCAGAACTCTTCGTAGAATGCACTCTGATCCTTCAGCTGCATACTCACGCTCAATTAACCAGGCTTGGGCCGTAGGAATCGTCTCTATATCAAAACAAGCACTTAAATCACATTTATCTGCGCAAGGCCCTATTAGTGCGCTATCAGCACGTCCACCCAGTATCAACGAGAGTGCGTCAATAATAATTGATTTGCCGGCACCTGTTTCTCCAGTGAGCACAGTGAGTCCAGCCTCAAAATCAAGATTAAGTTTATCTATAATGATGAAGTTTTGAATATGAAGATGGGTCAGCATTACCCTTCCCAGCCCAATTTTTCTCTTAGTGTTTGGAAGTAGTTGTAATCTAGGGGATGAATAAGGCGCAAGGCTCTGCCCATTTTTTTAATTGTAATTTGACCCCCGGGTGCTAAAGGAATTCTATCTTGACCATCACAACTTACGCGGGGACAGGCTTCGTTAGAAGGCGCTAGGATTATCTTAATTTCACTATCACCTTTTACTACGATAGGTCGGCTACTTAGCGTATGGGGAAACATAGGAACTAACACTATCGCGTCCAGTTGCGGGTGAAGAATAGGGCCTCCTCCTGAAAGTGCATAGGCGGTGGACCCGGTTGGGGTAGCCACAATGATTCCATCAGCCCTTTGGTAACATATCATTTGATTATTAATATGAACTTCGAATTCGATCATATGAGCAATATTTCCCGGCAATAGCACCACGTCATTGAGAGCAATAGTTTCTAAAATTTCGCCATCTGGATGAATAATTTTTGCTTCTAAAAGAAAACGCTCTTCCTCAAGATATTGCCCTGATAACACTTCATCCACTTTTTGTAACTCATCTGGACGGATATCGGTTAAAAATCCTAATCTGCCTCTATTGATGCCTAATACGGGTAAATTATACTCAACCGCTATATGCGCGGCATTGAGCATGCTGCCATCGCCGCCTACTACAATGATTAAATCGCAATTTTTGCAAAGTAAATCTTTGGGGTAGATAGGTACATTGGCATCAGGGATGAGTTCGGCCGTATCAGGCTCTAATACCACTTCAATAGGATAGTTTAATAAATAGTCTTTCAGTGCTAGAAGAGTCTCTTCAATCCCTTCAACCCGTTGGCGTCCTAATAAAGCTACTTTCCTGAACTTAGATTTTTTTGGTTTCATTAAAACATCCATATCATGAGTGCTTTCCAAAATAATATCCTCATATGTTACCATTAGAGTTGGCTCCTTGGATAAATCGTCCTTGAGATGTTTTAGCATTAATTGCCAGTTAATTAATTCAGTATAATATCGTTTGTTTGATCGAATCTCTACCCAGATTTTCAACTACAAATTTAGAACCACATAACTACGAAAACAAAATATGAACAAAAACCCATTAAATGAAAGATCGCAACGAATTCTGGGCGCTTTGATTGCTAGATACATTAGGGAAGGGCAGCCCGTTGGTTCTAAGACAATTTCTGAGGAAGAGGCTTCCTTATCATTAAGCTCGGCAACTATCCGTAATATTCTGGCAGAACTAGAAGAGGCGGGGTATTTGAGTTCACCGCATACCTCTGCTGGGCGTGTGCCCACAGTGATGGGTTACCGGTTATTCGTTAATAATCTACTGCGAGTTCAAAATGATTCAAATTGTAAAGAAGGGGAAGGGGCGCCATTCCATCTCAATGCCCATACCAGCGAACAAGAGCTCATCGAATCTGCTTCAAACTTGATCTCAAGTCTTACTCGATTGACGGGTATTGTGACGATACCAAGACATGAGCAAATTACATTTCGTCATATTGAATTTTTGCCCCTTTCCCATAATAGGGTTCTAGTGATATTGGTATTGAATGAGCAAGAGGTTCAAAATCTAATTATCCAAACAGACAAAGAATATTCTGAATCTGAATTACAGCAAGCAGCCAATTTTCTAATGATGCACTACATAGGCAAGAATCTTATAGAAATTCGTCAGGCTCTCCTAAATGAAATGCGCACTGATCACCAATGCATGGATCAAATAATGCATACGGTATTTGATGTGGCAGAAAAAAACCTTCAAAAACAACAAGAAGACTATGTTATCGCGGGGGAATCGAATCTATTGAAAATAGCAGAAGAGAATGGCGTGGGTCAGCTACGCATGCTATTTGACGTTTTTTCAAGAAAACATGATATTTTACATTTACTCGATCAGTGTATTCGCACTGAGGGGATACAGATTTTTATTGGGCAAGAATCCGGCTATGAGGTGTTTGATGGGTGTAGCTTAATCACAGCTCCCTATGCTGTAGGGGAGAAGGTGCTAGGGGTGCTTGGAGTCATCGGGCCTACACGCATGAATTATCAGCAGGTGATTTCTGCGGTAGATATCACCGCCAAGCTGCTTAGCTCAATCTTAAAGGATCGTTTGACTTCACCTGAGTAGTGCAAGCTATCTCGGTCTCCTCATTAAGATGACTTGAAACTCAAATTTATGCCCACATATATCTATACTTAACCAAATTGAAATAATGAGGCGATGCATGACAAAACATCATAAAACACGAGAAGAGCCTAAACTTCGGATGGAAGATTTGGAACCCCGTAAACAGAAACAATGGCCCAAGGATGAAGGGGATATGGTAGAAGACGATGATGAAGGCGGGGAAGTAGCGGGTTCTTTAGAGCATGATTCCTACAAAGAGTTAGAAAACAAGTTAACTGAAATGGAAATCAAAGCAAATGATTTCTGGAACCAGCAACTTCGTACTCAGGCAGAATTAGACAATGTGCGGCGCAGGTCAGAACGTGATGTGGCAAATGCACATAAATATGCGTTAGAAAAATTCGTCAATGATTTGTTGCCTGTCATCGACAGCTTAGAACGTGCTTTGCAAAGTGATGTAAGTGATAATGCCTTCGCTCAAAATATTCATACAGGCATTGAATTGACTATGGATTTATTTCTAAAAACCTTAGAGAAATACGGGGTTAAACAATTAGATCCGCAGAATGAAATTTTCAATCCTGAATTACATCAAGCAATTGCCACTCAGCCGAGTGATGCACCAGCAAATACTGTGTTAGAAGTTTTACAAAGAGGCTATTTGTTAAATGATCGTCTTATCCGACCCGCATTAGTAGTAGTAGCGGCGGCTAATCATGCTTGAAAATAGAATGGGTTACCCCCATCTAGGTTTTATCCAACTAGTTTTTAGAGGAATTTTGCAAATTACTTTATTTAAAATTTGTAAAAAATAGTTTTAATAATTTGAGAATCGGAGATTTCTGATCATGGCTAATAGAATTATCGGTATTGACTTAGGTACTACCAATTCTTGCGTAGCAATTATGGAAGGTGGTAAACCTCGTGTTATTGAGAATGCTGAAGGTGAGAGAACTACCCCATCGGTCGTCGCTTATACCGTCGACGGCGAAATATTAGTGGGCCCTTCCGCAAAGCGACAAGCAGTAACCAACCCTAAAAATACATTATACGCTATCAAACGGCTAATTGGTCGTAAGTTTGAGGACGAAGTCGTTAAGCGTGATATGGGCATGGTACCTTACAAAATTGTGCGCGCGGACAATGGTGACGCTTGGGTTGAAGTAAATGGCCAAAAATTAGCGCCGCAACAAGTTTCTGCTCAAATTTTAATGAAAATGAAAAAAACAGCCGAAGATTATTTAGGGGAAGAAGTAAAAGAGGCTGTCATAACCGTGCCTGCTTATTTCAATGACTCCCAACGTCAAGCTACAAAAGACGCTGGCAAAATTGCCGGTCTAGAAGTTAAACGTATTATCAATGAGCCTACAGCTGCGGCGTTAGCATATGGCCTGGATAAGAAAAAGGGCGACACTAAAATTGCAGTGTATGACTTAGGGGGTGGTACTTTTGATATCTCTATCATTGAAATTGCTGAAGTAGAGGGCGAACATCAATTTGAAGTGCTTGCTACGAATGGAGATACCTTTTTAGGTGGTGAAGATTTTGATAAACGCCTTATTGACTACTTAGTGGGCGAATTCAAAAAAGACAGTGGCATCGATTTACAACAAGATCCACTCGCCTTACAGCGTCTTAAAGAAGCAGCAGAAAAAGCTAAAATTGAACTTTCCTCTGCCCAACAAACAGACGTCAATTTGCCCTATATCACCGCTGATGCGAACGGTCCAAAGCACTTAAATATTCGTCTAACACGTGCAAAATTAGAGTCTTTAGTTGAAAGTTTAATCGAACGCACTATTGAACCTTGTAAACTCGCTATCAAAGATGCGGGTCTTAAAGTGACAGATATTGATGAAGTTATTTTAGTGGGTGGACAAACGCGGATGCCGAAGGTTCAAGAAGCGGTTAAGAACTTCTTTGATAAAGAACCGCGTCGCGATGTTAACCCTGATGAAGCGGTCGCCATGGGCGCTGCTATTCAAGGCGCGGTGTTATCGGGCGAGGTGAAAGACGTTTTATTATTAGATGTGACCCCTCTTTCACTAGGGATTGAAACCCTAGGTGGAGTGATGACCAAACTCATCGAAAAAAATACCACTATTCCTACTAAGGCGAATCAAGTATTTTCAACTGCAGATGATAACCAAACTGCAGTGACCGTACATGTGTTACAAGGTGAGCGCGAAATGGCTTCTGCCAATAAATCACTCGGTCGCTTCGATTTAGCAGACATTCCTCCTGCTCCAAGAGGGATGCCACAGATTGAGGTAACTTTTGATATTGATGCAAACGGTATACTGCATGTTTCTGCTAAAGATAAGGCAACCGGAAAACAGCAATCCATTCAAATTAAGGCGTCCAGCGGTTTGTCTGATGACGAGGTAGAAAGAATGATGCGAGATGCTGAACAAAATAAAGAAGCAGATCGCAAATTCCATGAATTAGTTGATACTCGAAACAAAGCAGACGCATTAATTCACAGTGCGACTAAATCATTAAAAGATTTAGGAGATAAGATTACTGCGGATGAAAAACAACAGATCGAATCTTCTGTAGAAGAATTGAAAGAAGCTTTAAAAGGCGACAATAAGGATGAGATTGAGGCGAAGACTCAAAAACTTTCTGAAGCAGCTTCCAAGATGGCTGAAAAAGCTTATGCTCAAGCCGGTGGAGAAGGACAACAAGGTGCACCGGGAGACCAATCTAGCGCCCCAGGACAAGAGCAACACAAAGGGGATAACGTTGTGGATGCTGAGTTTGAAGAAGTTAAGGATGATGATAAAAAATAAACCCTCTCTTTCCCCGCATAGCAAGAACACCTCATTAATGAGGTGTTCTTGCTTATATTATGCAACTGAATAGTGGGTTGGGATCTTTTAATTTAATTTTCTGGCATTAATAACATGGCAAAACAAGATTATTACACGATTTTAGAAGTAGAACGTAACGCTAGCGAAGCTGATCTTAAGAAAGCTTATCGGCGTCTAGCAATGAAATATCATCCGGATCGGAATCCGGATAATCATGAAGCTGAGGCTAAGTTTAAAGAAGCTAAAGAAGCCTATGAAATTCTATCGGACAGTCGTAAACGATCAGCCTATGATCAATTTGGTCATGCTGGAGTGGATCCAAGCATGGGTGGCGGGCCACAAGGCTTTGATATCGGTGATATATTCGGTGATATAAGTGATATATTCGGAGATATTTTTGGCGGTGGTGGTGGTCGAGGGCGGAGTCAGCGAGGTTCAGATTTAATCTATAATCTAGAGCTTTCACTGGAAGAAGCAGTCCACGGCAAGGCAGTAGAGATTCGTGTTCCAACATTAGTCGGATGTAATGAATGTCAGGGTTCAGGCGCCAAGAAAGGATCCGGCCCAGTTACCTGTAAGTCTTGTAATGGAATTGGACAAATTCGTGTCCAACATGGCTTTTTTACTGTCCAACAGACTTGCCCTACTTGCCATGGCAAAGGGAAAACAATTGAAAATCCATGCCCTAATTGTCGGGGACAAGGCCGCACTCAGCAACATAAAACACTTTCAGTAAAAATACCTCCAGGGGTTGATACAGGCGATCGCATTCGGCTTTCGGGTGAAGGAGAAGCAGGGGGTCACGGAGCGCCTGCGGGTGATTTATATGTGCAAGTACATCTTAAAACCCACGCTATTTTTGTGCGGGAAGGTGCAGATTTACATTGTGAAGTTCCTATTAATTTCGTAGCCGCTGCGTTAGGCGGAGAATTAGAAGTACCTACCCTAGACGGTAAAGTGATGTTAAAGATTCCTGCTGAAACACAAAGTGGCAAGTTATTTCGACTGCGGGGTAAGGGTGTTAATTCTCCTAGAACAGGCCGTGCGGGTGATTTATTTTGTAAAGTTATGGTTGAGACCCCAGTTAACTTGTCCCACGAACAAAAAGAATTGTTACAGCAATTCTCGGATTCATTGAGTAAGGAGGGGGGGAAGCATAGTCCTCGTTCCAAAAGCTGGTTTGAAGGCGTAAAACGATTTTTCGATGGTATAACTTCTTAGGCGACTGGGCCGCGCCCCAAATTATGGGTTGCATGATCAGCAAAATAACTAAAAGCATCGACTGTTTTTTGGGCTGCATTAATTAGCGTTTTAACTTTCCCAGTTTCAAGCAGGTGCTCTTGCTGCAGCGTAGCTATTTCGGCTTCATATTGTGAGGCTAGCTTAGGGATGCTTCCTTCTTCGATACTTTTCTTCAGGTCATTAAGACAAACCATTAACTCTATAATTTTTGCGTTTTGAATATATTTTGGATGTGCAATAATATATTTTTCACACATTAAATTATTTGTAAGTTCCCTCAAATATTCTTCAATCATCTCCAGTTTTTCAGAATCAGAACCAGAGGTAAATTCATGCAAGCTAAGCAGCACTACTATTTCCTGTTTGGCTAATATTTGCATATGTAAAGCTGCAAGATAGTTATGGCATCCAGATTTTAATGTAGCGTTATCATTTTTTGCATCAAGTAGCATTTTGCTCACTTTATTAAGAGCTAAAGGTTCATCAGGATTGAAATCGCTGGGTACATTACAATCCTTTATAAGTTGTTTATATGCAGTTAAAAATAGTTGTTTTGTAATAATGATATATTCTTTCAGCGACAACGTAGCTAATTCCTCTTTTAAAAGCTCACCTAAATCTTGGTCGCACCATATTAATTCATTAATTTCCTTGAGACAGGCCTTAATTTCTTCAGCAGTCTTGGGTGCCGATGAATCTATATTCTTAATTTTGGTGCGAATAGAATTGCTTAAAGAAAATAGGTTGTCTAATTTTGTCCCATCCTCCTCTTTAGTAAAAGTGAGGGTAACGGGACATTTTTCCCGATATTGCGCTAAAAGTGTCTTTTCTTTATTTTTCAAATTAGGTAAAACAGATCTATTAAAGAATTTGTGTTGTTCGAGTGCAGCTTGCAATTCTGGTCTGAACATTGTAACGGAAAAAAGATTTTGATGTAGCTGCAATGAAAAAGGATTGAGAATTTTGCCTGAAGGTTCACAGCCATTTTTGGGGTCCGGTGCTTTTTTCGGTCGTAGGTTGGCATGCATAATGGTTTGCAGTAGGGGCATCGTCGTTGGTCTTAATAAATCGGCTTTAAATTTCAATGTGGCAGCATAATCAATTTTTTGTTTAAGAATCTTTTTTAGAGCATTCAATTTGGATTTATGGCGCGAGTAAAAAGGAATTTTTTGAATTTGCTTATTAATAAATGCTCTAGTCACCTTACTTGATGGAGATTTAGGGTGTTCGCCTGGCTTTAGCTGCCCCAGGTGGGTTTCGGAATTAACCGTGACATCATATTTATAACTACAATGTTGCACATAGTTTTTAACTATTTCCAAATGAGCTATTTTCTCGCGAAAAGGAGGGAATATTGCAATGAATCGTTTATTCGCTTTCTGTCTCTTTGCAATTTCATTATCTATTAAAGTAATGAAATCATCATACGTGAGCACATTTTTTTCAAAAGGGATTGAATATTTCTGCACAAGTTTGGTAACAGTGATGCCAGTAATAGCGGCTAAAATAATTGTCTCTTCGTCGCTGATAGTATATTTGATTTTGCTCACCTGATGTTTGAAAGCGGCTTGGTCTTCTAGGCTACGCCTCTCTATAGGGACACCAGAATTGATAGAACGTGCCAGTTTTTGTAATTCACCCAAGGCAGTACTAGATTTGTGAGTTTTTGAGCTCAGTTGTTCAAGGTATTCCAGAACAGGAATTTCCGCTGCAATTTCGAAGGCAGCACCGTTAACCGAATCAATAAATGTCTGATCTTGCTGTAATATTTGTTGTAATAAATGATATTCATTATTTTCCGGAGAGTTATGGGCAGAAAGTTCTTCTAATAAATTGTTTGGTTCAAATCCAATGCCGTAGAATGTTTCTAATGCAGCTAGAACGTGAGAAATTTCTTCTCTCACTAAAGAGTGAAACGTTTCTGAGTATTCCGCTTTCTCTGGAGGAATCCGATCATTATCAAGGTGGGAAGCGATACTGGTAATAAATTGATTGCAGACAGTTTTAGCTAATTCATATTTAGAATGGTTGAGACTACCTATTAAACTTTGGGTATATAAATCTGAGAAAAGTAAAAGTTGTTGCTGTGAAGAAGCAAACTTTTTTTCCGCATCGGGAAGCAATAATTTAAAAATATTCAAAAAAGAGCTTAATTTAACTCTGTCAGCTTCAGTGTAGTTGCGGGCTGCGCGATAAAAATTACTGATAGCAAATACAAAATCTAACGGAGATTCACCATTATACGCGTGATACTCTTTAGCTGCCAATTCCCAAAGTGTACGGAAGTTGCTTTTTTCACTAGAGGGCTGTGGATTTTTTAATAGAATATATATTTTTAAAGAGTATGGATTGTCATTGAAATAATCATCGATTGCGTTAAGTAGGGCAGCAGGTGGTGGTTTTTCGGCGGACCCTATTTCTGAAAAGATAGTTGACCAAACCTTTGCGAAATCACCCCCATCGTTGTTAATTGATAAGCGGAAGTTATCAAGTATGTCCACGCATTGTTGAGTAACTTCAGCTGAGTTTGAGGGCAACTCAGAGGGATTAGATAGATTAGAAAGGTTTTCTATGATGGAAGTAAATTGGTTATAAGCTATTTGATGTTTTTCGTTCATAGTGTCCCTCAATTCCTATAGACAAATAGGTTGCATTGCGCGATCTAGTTTTTGGGTCCCACTGGACCAAATTTTGAAGTTGGATGATCTGCAAGATGCACTAAACTCCTCGTTGTATCTCTGGCGGCGTCAACGATATTTTTCGCGCGCCCCTCATCAAAAGCCTGTATTTTTGTTAACTTAACCTTCTCTTCACTTAATTCAGTTTTAAGCTTATTAATGATCTCATTACTAGCGGTTGGGTCTGCTTTTATCCGCTCTAAAGTGCTCTGCAACCTAACCAGTACTTGATCATATTTTTTTAGGTTGAGGAATTCTGGCGTTAAAGCTTGCTTATCAGAGATAGAAATTAATGGCTTGGGATCGCAGCCGGCCGTAACTTCGCTGATAGCCTTACCCAATAGGTCAACAAGAGAGAGGACATTGTTGTCTATCGATAATTGTTTAGCGATCTTTTCTAGAATGGATGTGCAGAGATCATTTGCCTGGATAGATGCTAATATGCATCTTTTAAAAACAGGCGCGTATTTAACCACCGCTTTTTTAGCCGCTTTAATATTGGTGATCATTGTAGCCACTTTTTGAAGGGCCTTGGTTTCAGATCGATTGAAACCCTCCCTCTCAAATTCATCGACTTTAAAATTTGCTAAGTTGGTCGCTGTAATTAATTGTTGGCAAGCTTGCTTAGTTTTAATTTGATGAAAATCTAAAAGTACTTGCAAGGTTAAATCAGTGTAGGCGGTGTCAACATTGTCTAGCTGCTCACGTAGTGTCGCAAGTTCGGTTTTGAGTGCCTCACTGGTACCTGGTGGCTTTGAGTTAAGTTTGGCAAGTTTTTTTGTCTTTAAGCATATCGTTTCTGATAATTGCGTTAATGACTGCCCTTCTAACAATTCAAAGTTGGTAACTTCCTTGGAAACCACACAATCCCCAACAACTTCATTAAATCTTTCAACGTTTTGAATGAATTGTGGTTGAAAGAAACGGGGTAAAGGCAACCCCTCGGAATTGCCAGCCGCTTTTTCAGGAGAGGTTAAATTTTTAGTAATGAGAGTGTCTAGCTGTAGTTTATACGCTGCTCCCGATAAGCCCTGTTCATGCTTCAAATTGGAAATGATAGCTCTTTTTTGGGTAAATAGAGCATTCAGTTTTTTTAGAGAACGGTTAGTGCTGATTAAACCCGAAAAGTATCCAGTCATATTTGAGAAGCGCTTTCTAAATTCTAGACTGCTGTTTTCATCTTTTTTATTACGGTATAAACCGTTCGCCAGACGTTCCTCAGGATTTTTTAATCCTTTAGTATTTTCTTCGTGGAAGTGGAGGTATTCAAGCGCTAAATTCAAATGACTAATTCTTTTAGGCCAAATGTGTTTGCGAAACCAGTGTGTGCTGTTTTGAAGGTCTCGCTGAAGAATGATTTCATTTATTTGATCCTTAGCGTCCTTATAGGAAGTGCCACCTTTACTACCAATTTGGGTAAAATCTAAACCGGTGATTTTATTTAATACTCTGGTTTCCTCTATAGAAAGCGTGTACTTAACCCGAGCAGCCTGATATTTGAAATTGGAGTAACTTTCTAAACCACTTTCTAAATTGAAAGGCTTAGGAAGATCCTGAGCTAGCCTTTTAAGATCCTCAATATTCTGTGCTCTTAAACTTGGGGTAGGGACAGTTTCCTTCAATTTTTGTAAAGCTTGGGCAGCTTCGTCTGCATCGAAGTATTTTTGCAAAACCTCACCAGGAGCCGCAGCATCCGCTCTTACTTCATCTTCTTTTTGCATATATTGCCCTTCATAATGAGTGATCTAGAGAGTAATCATACCTTCAATTAATTAGGGAAATATTAAGGGCTGTGCTAGCAATGGGAGGAAAGCATGGCAACCGCATCAAAAACACCCGTGACAAACATTTGAGGCTTGAATTTCCCTGGATTTCGCTACGCTACATCCAGGATACTTGGGGGTGTTGTAGCCTGGATGTAGCGTAGCGAAATCCAGGGCTTATTCAGTTTGATGCGGTTGCCATGGGGAGGAAGCTTTCCATAATAAGAACCCGGAACAGAGTAGGCACTTGTATTGGGGAGTCTTTAGAAATTTTTAACGGAAAGGCTAGGAGAGGAAGGGAAGAGAACTTCCCTTCTTACATAACTCTTAAGAGTTTTGGTTAGAAGCTGGGCTTTGTGCTTCTTGAGCTTGAGGAGCCATTGCATTGTTGTCTGCGCTAGCTTGTTGAGCTTGATCAGCATTCATAGCGTCGTTTTTAGCTTGCTTGTTATTTGCTTTTTTATGAGCGGTTTTGCATTTGCATTTGCATTTTTGGTTTTTGTGGTAAATGGTTTTGGTTTTTTCACCATTCATGTCGCTTTGAGCTTTTTCGTTGCTCGCTGCTAATTGTTGATTTTCATTAGCTGCGTTAACTTGTTGTTGACCTTGCATTTGCGCATTTTGATCAGCAGCCATTGGTGCATTTTGGTTTTCAGCAGCAAAAGCTGGGAAAGCGAGTAAGCCTGATAATAAAACTGGGGCTAATGCTTTGATGAATTTCATAGAGATTCTCCGTATTGTTTATCAATTGCTATTCCTCTCAGCCATTTGAGAGCGGAACGTATAATACACTCGTTTTCCCAATTTATAAATAAGTTTTTTAGGCTGGATGCTAGAATTTAGACCATATTTTGAAAAACTTACGTGCTTTACGTAGAGCGTTGGTAACAAAAGTAGACTTTTGATATTAAAACCGTAAAATGTGCTTCCAGCCCTATAAAAATCTTAATAATCTATTTTGACCTATTTCGGAGGTTTTTTGAAACAGCCAGCTATTCTTGCGCTCGAAGATGGAAGTGTGTTTGAAGGTATTTCTATCGGCGCGGAAGGGAAGACGATAGGTGAGGTTGTTTTTAACACGGCGATGACAGGGTATCAGGAAATTCTGACGGATCCTTCTTATGCGAAACAACTGGTCACATTGACCTACCCTCATATAGGGAATGTAGGCGTTAACCCTGAAGATCAAGAATCTGATCACGTGTGGGCCGCAGGTCTTATCATTCGCGACCTATCTCTTCAGGTGAGTAATTGGCGCTCTGAGATGTCCCTAGATAATTATTTAAAGGAAAATAATGTTATAGCCATCGCTGAAATTGATACCCGTAAATTGACAAGAATTTTGCGTGAAAAAGGGGCGTTGAATGGCTGTATTATGGCGGGTAAAGAGGCTAATAGTGACGAGGCTTTAAAATTAGCCAATGCGTTCCCAGGCTTGAAAGGAGTAGACCTCGCAAAAGAAGTCACCACCAAAAAAACCTATTCCTGGACAGAAGGAAGTTGGAGCTGGCCTGAGGGATATAGAAAATATGCTACTGAAGATTTGCCTTGGCATATTGTGGTATACGATTTTGGTGTGAAAAGAAACATTTTACGCTTACTTGTTGATAGAGGCTGTAGATTAACAGTGGTTCCCGCTACGACCCCGATGGAAACCGTCTTAAACTTGAATCCAGACGGGATTTTCTTATCTAATGGTCCTGGCGACCCAGCGGCTTGTCATTATGCTATTCAGGCAATCCAAGTCCTCCAAGCTACCGATGATATTCCCTTGTTTGGAATTTGTCTTGGGCACCAGTTATTAGCGCTTGGATGTGGGGCGAAGACAGTAAAAATGAAGTTTGGTCATCATGGAGCCAATCATCCAGTTTTTAACGAACAAACTAAGCAAGTCTTTATTACTAGTCAAAATCATGGTTTTACAGTAGACGAGCAAACCTTGCCCTCTCACCTGAAAGTCATTAATCGATCACTTTTTGATGGATCCTTGCAGGGAATTCAACATACTCAAAAACCTTGGTTTGGATTTCAGGGTCATCCAGAAGCCAGTCCAGGTCCTCACGATGTGCAAAATCTATTTAATCAGTTTGTTGAATTGATTAAAAATCATAATAGAGCGAGTTATGCCGAAACGAAATGATATTAAAAGTATTTTAATTATTGGCGCAGGCCCCATTGTAATCGGGCAGGCCAGTGAATTTGACTATTCTGGTGCTCAAGCTTGTAAAGCGCTGAAAGAAGAGGGTTATCGCGTCATATTAGTGAATTCGAATCCCGCAACGATCATGACCGATCCTGAGCTTGCTGATGCCACCTATATTGAACCTGTGAATTGGGAGGTGATCGCTAAAATCATTGAAAAAGAACGCCCGGATGCATTGTTGCCCACCATGGGCGGCCAAACTGCCTTAAATTGTGCATGTGACTTATCAAGGGAAGGGATTTTAGAAAAGTACAATGTGAAGATGATTGGTGCAACCCATGAAGCGATTGATAAAGCAGAAAATCGTGAATTATTTCGTGAAGCAATGATTAAGATTGGTTTAGAAATGCCCCGCTCCGGCCTAGCTCATACCCTTGAAGAAGCCCTTGCTATTGTGGATGACCTCGGATTTCCAGTAATTATTCGCCCTTCTTTTACTTTGGCGGGTAGTGGGGGCGGTATTGCTTATAATCGTGAAGAGTTTGTCGAGATTTGTGAGCGAGGTTTAGAGCTTTCTCCTACTCATGAGCTTCTGCTCGATGAATCCATCATTGGATGGAAAGAATATGAAATGGAAGTTATCAGAGACCATAAAGATAACTGTATTATCGTATGTTCAATTGAAAATATGGATGCAATGGGTATCCACACGGGTGATTCAATCACTGTGGCTCCCGCCCAAACACTTACTGATAAAGAATATCAACGCATGCGGAATGCATCGATAGCGGTTTTACGCGAAATTGGTGTTGACACAGGTGGGTCCAATGTTCAGTTCGCAATCAATCCAAAAGATGGGCGAATGGTGGTCATTGAAATGAATCCCAGAGTTTCACGATCCTCCGCTTTATCTTCAAAGGCTACGGGGTTTCCTATCGCGAAAGTGGCCGCTAAACTGGCGGTGGGATATACCTTAGATGAATTAGGCAATGAAATTACTAATAATAAAACACCGGCATCATTTGAACCTAGCATTGATTATGTGGTGACTAAGATTCCTCGATTTAATTTTGAAAAATTCCCTAAAACAGATGCTCGATTAACCACTCAAATGAAGTCGGTCGGCGAAGTTATGTCAATTGGACGCACTTTCCAAGAATCTTTGCAGAAAGGATTGCGTGGTTTAGAGGTGGGAGTATCCGGTTTAGATCCAAAAATTGATCTTACCCGGTCCGATGCTGAAGACATCATTCGTAGAGAATTGAGTATTCCTGGATGGGATCGGATTTGGTATGTCGCAGACGCATTCCGTTATGGTTTGTCGATTGAAGAAGTGCATAAACTATCATTTATAGACCCCTGGTTCTTAGCACAGATCAAAGACCTTGTTATAACTGAGCAATCGATCAGTGGCACAAGGCTAACCGATCTTGATAAAGCAGCGATCTACCATCTTAAACGCAAAGGTTTCTCTGACATTCGCTTAGCGACATTATTGGGCGTAAGTGAACAAGCATTCCGCAACTTCAGGCACGGTCTTAATGTGCATCCCGTATACAAAAGGGTAGATACCTGTGCTGGAGAGTTTGAAACGAATACAGCGTATCTCTATTCTACCTATGAGGAAGAGTGTGAAGCCAAGCCTACGGATAAACAAAAAATTATTGTTTTGGGCGGTGGTCCAAACCGTATCGGTCAAGGCATAGAATTTGATTATTGTTGTGTTCACGCTGTAATGGCTATTCGTGAACTAGGTTTCGAAACCATAATGATTAATTGTAATCCTGAAACTGTTTCAACCGATTATGATGTATCTGATCGCCTCTATTTTGAATCCCTTACTTTGGAAGACGTTTTAGAAATTGTTCGTTTGGAAAAGCCGAGGGGAGTAATTGTGCAATATGGAGGGCAAACCCCCTTAAAATTAGCGAGATCTCTGGAGGCAGCAGGAGTGCCTATTATTGGCACCAGCTCTGATGCTATTGATCGCGCTGAAGATCGTGAACGCTTTCAACAGTTAGTGAACAAGCTTGAGTTGCGTCAACCTCCAAATGGTACCGTGAGAAGCGTAGAAGAAGGTCTTCGTTTAGCGAACGTTTTTGCCTACCCTCTGGTAGTGAGACCCTCCTATGTTTTAGGTGGGCGGGCAATGGAAGTCGTCTATAACGACAGAGAACTAAGACGTTATATGAATGAATCGCAAGAGGTATCACCCGATTCACCCTTACTTTTAGATCATTTCTTAGATAATGCTATTGAAGTCGATATTGATGCTATTTCTGATGGTAAAGACATCCTTATTGGTGGCGTGATGGAACACATTGAGCAAGCGGGTGTTCATTCAGGAGACTCAGCATGTTGTCTTCCTCCTCACAGCCTTCCTCCCGAAATCCAAGAAAAGTTACGCTCACAAATGCGTAAAATGGCATTAGAATTAGGTGTGATAGGGTTAATGAATGCCCAGTTCGCTATTCAAGATAATGAAGTTTATATCCTAGAGGTCAATCCGCGCGCCTCTCGAACGGTACCGTTTGTCGCTAAAGCCATTGGCATTCCGCTAGCTAAAATTGCAGCACGTTGTATGGTGGGTGTTTCACTGAAAGAACAAAACTGTTTCGAAGAAATTATTCCGACGCATTACGCCGTTAAGCAACCTGTTTTTCCTTTTGCTAAGTTCCCTGGGGTTGATCCTATTTTGGGTCCAGAAATGCGGTCAACAGGCGAAGTGATGGGTATCGGAAGTTGCTTCGCAGAGGCTTTTGCCAAGGCACAATTAGGGGCTGATAAAGATATACCTAAAACGGGCACAGCTTTCATCAGCGTCAGAGATGCGGATAAACATCGTGTGATTGATTTAGCGCAAGCGCTTATCGATTTAGGCTTTAAAATCGTGGCGACTGAAGGTACCTCCCAAGCACTCAAAAAATTTGGGATTACTTGTGAGTTGGTTTATAAAGTCAATGAAGGCAGGCCCCATATTGTCGACATGATTAAAAATGATGAGATTGATTTGATCGTAAATACAACTGAGGGCGAGCAGGCTATTGCGGACTCATTTGCAATAAGGCGAAATGCGGTTCAGCATAAAGTTTGCTACTATACAACCATCGCTGGCGGTAAGGCTGCTTGTGCATCACTTCATCATGATGCGTTAAGTAATATCATTCGCCTTCAAGATCTGCACTTTTGATTGGAGTACGTATGAATAATGTACCAATGACTGCTATCGGCGCAGCAAAATTAACCGAAGAATTAGAGCGACTAAAAAGGGTGGAACGCCCGAGTGTTACTAAGGCCATTGCAGAGGCTCGAAGTCACGGAGATTTAAAAGAAAATGCTGAATATCACGCAGCTAAAGAACAACAAGGTTTTATAGAAGCGCGGATTAGAGATATTGAGCACCGTCTTTCAAGAGCCAGTATTATCGATGTCACGAAGCTTACCAATGAAGGCAAGGTGGTGTTTGGTGCAACAGTCTCCCTGGTTAATGTAGAATCGGATGAAGAAGTGGTCTATCAAATAGTTGGCGAGGAAGAAGCGGATATACGATCCGGTAAACTCTCTTTTACCTCCCCTATTGCACGCGCAATTATTGGGAAATATTCCGGTGACTCTGTGGAAGTTAGAACGCCAAGTGGCTTGATAGAATATGAAATTGGCAACGTCCAATATTTATAAAAAAATCAAAAGAGGGATCAACATGACGTGTAGGGAACTCTGATTCTGCTATTGCAATCTACGCCACGTCTAATTAAATGCATCCACTCCCATGATCTCCTCCTTTGCAGGAGGAGATGCAAATTTCCTAATCTAAGCTTCAAGTTTTTCGGTATAAGCACCTTTTGACGCAGCACTGTTTAACCGTGCACGTTTTAATAATTCTTCTTGAGCTGCAGAAATGTTCTGTTGTTGACCGCTCCATTTTTTAAGGGCAGGTGCTTGCAGCGCGCGACCATAAGAAAAGCTCAAACACCAAGGATTGTCTTTAGTGTGATTCATTGCATTCAAATGTGCGGTGGCAAGTTCGTCTGTTTGTCCGCCTGATAAAAAGTTTATGCTTGGTACAGCGGCAGGAACCGTTCTACGCAACACTTTCAGGGTGGCTTCTGCAACCTCATCTACGCTCGCTTGAGGCTGATACATTGTTCCTGGAACCACCATATTAGGCTTTAAAATTATATATTCCAGTTTGACTTTGTTTAGGTATAAAGCGTTGAAGACCTCACGTAAGGCGAGCTCGGTAACTTCAGCACATCGCTGCAGGGAATGATTGCCGTCCATTAGCACTTCCGGCTCTACAATGGGTACGATCCCCTCGGCTTGACAGATAGAAGCATAACGTGCAAGCGCCTCAGCATTGGCATGTAATGCGTATTGGCTGGGTAGGTGAGCTGTAATCGGAATGACTGCCCGCCATTTGGCGAATCGTGCTCCCAGGGCTTTATACCCTTTTAATCGTTCTTCTAAACCATCGAGCCCTTGAGTGATATTCTCTTCTGGAGAACCCGAAAGAGGAATGATTCCTTTATCTACTTTTATGCCTGGAACAATTCCTGCATCTTGTAACATTTTTGGGAAGGGGTTGCCATCGTGGGTCTTTTGGCTCAGAGTTTCTTCGTATAAAATAACCCCAGAAATATATTCTTGTATGCTTGGTGTGGTAAATAAGAGTTCACGATAAATTCTGCGGTTTTCTTCAGTCGATTCTACCTTTATGGGCTGGAAGCGTTTGGTAATAGTACCCGTGCTTTCATCCGCCGCTAGTATACCCTTGCCTTGTTTTACGATGTCATCAATTGTCTTTGCAAGTTCCTGGTTACTCAAGATAGTTCCTCCACTATAAAAGTTAAATATGTTAGTAAGCCGTTCATTAATCTTCACAAGATATCAAGAAAGCGCTTTTAACTTCCTCATATAAAGAGCCATGAATAGATTTCCCACCGCAAGTACAATAAAGACCTGCGGAATACTAAAACTCAAGGCAGTAAAAAACATAATAAATAAAGCCGAGCCTACCATGAATAGGGCGCTAATTATATTAGTGGCAGCAATAATTCGCGATCTTACAAGGTCATCTGATTCGGCCTGAATCAATGCATATAAGGGGACTACAAAAAAACCGGCACAGGCCGACATCAAGAAAATGTCAGTTAAGATCTGAAAATTATGTAGTGACCCTAAAAACTGCCCGAGTGTCACAAGTGGTAGGGATGAAACTATCGCTTTTGGTGCCGCTAGATGGATATCTATAAGAAAAATAGACATGGCTCCGATGGCGAATGGAACATATTTCGCCGTTATTTTCCCCTGGAGCAGTTTGTTACAAAGTAATGAACCCGTTCCAATTCCAAAAGAAAACAGGGTTAAAAAAAGCGTAAAAATAGCTGCCCTACCATGTAAATATTCTTTGGTGAATGTAGGCAGCTGCGTGAGAAGCGTGGCACCGACAAACCAAAACCATGAAATGCCAATGATTCCCAAAAAAATAACGCTTTTTTCGCGAGTGAGGTGAATTATACGCAGGGTTTCTTTAGCAATATTGACGGAGATTGGGAGATTAGGATTGGCGGGCGTGATAGCAGGAATGAAAAAACTTGTCACTAATCCTGCAACGGCTATAACAAAGAGAGCAATCGTGATGGCCAGCACCCCATTATTGCCGAGAATTAAACAGCTGCCTAGAATCTGGCCTGCCAAGATGGCAACGAAAGTGCCTGCTTCAATGAGCGCATTGCCTCCGATCAGCTCGTCTTTCGCTAGTAGGTTGGGTAATATTGAATATTTTATCGGCCCAAAAAAGGTAGAGTGGATTCCTAAAAGAAACAATGTCGCCATTAATAAGGTTAAACTTTTAAAGTAAAACCCTATACTGCCAATCAGCATAATGAAAATTTCAACGGATTTAATAATCTTAATGAGCACCGATTTGTCGTATTTATCAGCGATTTGTCCAGCGGTGGCGGAGAATAGGAAAAAGGGCAATATGTAGACTCCGCCAATTAAGGCAATCAGTGTTTGTTCATCTACTAGAATTTGAGTCATTTTAAAGGCAATTAAAATCACAAATCCATTTTTAAACACGTTGTCATTGAAGGCATTGAAAAACTGAGTTAGAAACAAAGGAAAAAAACGGCGGGTTTTAAGTAGGTGATATTGAGTTTGACTCATCCCTAGGTCCTAACAGTGGTGTAAAGTCAGGATTCTAACTAAAGTTGACTCGTTTTCCTACGTATATCCCTGCGCCTACTGTAAGTCACAGGACAAGGAAGTATAAAGTTTTCTTTGGGTCAGACAAAAACATACCCATTCATCGTCATCCCGCGACATGCCTTTCCACGTCGTACCACAGCGCACTCTCCACGTCGTCCCGCGACTTGTTCGCGGGATCCATGTATTAGCCGTTAACAGCACAAAAGATATGTATGGCACAGGACATGGGGAAACACTTTTTTGTCTATTTAGATGCGTAAGTTAAAGATTGCATGGATCCCGCGAACAAGTCGCGGGACGACGTGGAGGTGATTGGCCGCCGGACGAGGCGTGATTGTCACCCTCAAATAAGCCTTTTTGAATTATTGTCCAGTACAAAGCTTAAAGTTTGGAGTATACATGTCTGTTAATAAAGACTTAATATTAATGAAGTACACTTAAAGTAACATAATTTATTGGTGCTTATATCATGCCTAATATAGTTCGCGAGAAAGATAAAATAGATTTGAAGACTCTTCATAATCTAACCGACCCAAGCTCCCTCCAGCGTGCTTTATTTATGACAAAAAAAGGATTTGAAGGGGCAGGTGGCGGTCTTGGTTTGGGCGGGTTCATTGTAACTATTTTAGCCCTAGGGGGATTTTCTATCTCCTTTGTGTTTCAAATAATAGGTGCTGCAGTAGGTGGAACAATATTTGGTACTCTCGCCCTGATTTTAGGGGCTAACCAATTATGGCAGCAACACAAGAAAATAGAAAAATTAAAGCCCGCACTCCTAACGACGATATCCAATCTAAAAGCATCGATTATTGATTATATTAGCAATTATCAATTATTAGAGGATACCTCCTCAACACTTGATGAGGAGATTAAACATTTAAACAAAGTTCTTGCGAAGGCATCCGATAAAGAGAAGGCAAGCATCGAAGCCAGACTCGCTGAATTAAACGATGAAGTCCTGAAAATGCAAGCCCTACAAAAAGAAATTATGGCTCGTTTACAAATAAGCTTAGAAATTTTCACGGGCGGGTCGAATAGCGAAAAACTATCCTTATTATTTGGTTCGAATGGCAGGGGACCCAAAGAAGCGTTGCTTGAGAATTGTTTTTATCAATTTAAAAGCGGAAAAATGACCCAAGACAAGTTCTCTAGAGTTGAGCGAGGCCTAAATACGGTATGGAGTAAGATAGATTTGTCCTATAAGGAGAACGAACAATATGAGCAAGATCTTAAAGACAGAATCGGACCTGAAAAAAAACATCGTCTCACCGGTGTTAAAGCCATTACTCATTCAGGGATCGCTCTCGGCGGGTTTTTAGGAGGATCAGGGTTAGTTTTGACAGTGGCAATTCTCGCTGTAGGGGGCTTTGCTGCGGTTTTGGCAATAGGATGGCCCATCCTCATTCCAGCACTCGGTATAGGTCTACTGGCAGGGGCAGGCTCTTGGCTCTATTATCGCCGTGTTGAAAGAAGACAAGAAAAAAAGATGGAAAAAGTAAATTTAGCCAAAAAACAAATAGATGGTGTAACTTCCTATATCAAGGACAAAGCGAATAATGAAGTTCAGGAGATTGTTAAAAATCATAAGGCTAGAACTGCTGAGTTGGTGGCCACTGTGGAGGTTGTCTTAGAAACACGGGAAAATGATTTGAAAGAGTATGAGGTGAGACTCGAAAATCATGAGATAAGTGTAAAAAAGATAGCTTTTGACTCAGGTCATTTTGGCAGCTATCAATTCAAGGTTGCTACCCATACGCAGCTGAAGATGTTACAAAAAGAAATCGAACAGAACCACAACAATTTAAAAGATCTTAAGAGGAGAATTGAAGAAATTGTGGTTATTGCTGGTTCCGACGATAAAAAAGTGGAGTTGCTGAATCGAGTGAACTCAAGCCTGGGGAGAGCTGAAATTGTGGCTAAAGATTTTAGCCCAATATTCCAGGTTGTGGAGGAAAAGTTGCATTCCAATTCTAAACAAAAAGACTTGCGTGATGCACTAGCAAATAATTTAACGACTCTAAGACCAACAAACTTCCCTTCACCAGACAAAACGCATGAGGATCTGATGAGCGAAGAGGACCAAAGTGATGATGATTCCGACTCAGAAGGTAGAAAGCTAAAACAGCAATAATCTAACAAGGCAATTCCTAAGGATTGCCTTGTTTCGTTTTATTAAAAATAAAGGTAAGTGTTTAGCCAGGGTCGTCCCGACGTTGAGTAGTACAAGGCAATTAAAGTTAATAACAAAAACAGGGTGAAACATGCAGGAAACGATAGAACAGTCTTTTGATGAAGTGGTTAACTATTTTTTAAACCACGAACTTGCTAATGCAAAAACCCCGCTACCCCAAAATCTCTTAGATGCTATTAAATTGATTATGGCTAAGGGAGATTCTTCCCAGAAATTAACGATAAGTGAGTGTTTTGCTGCTGCTATTCTTGATGGGCGGGTGGTGGACCGAACAAATGACGATGCTATTAATTTGATTAAACACTCTTTAGGAAATAGTTCCAAAAAACTACCCCATTATCTCTACAATCGAATATTGCGTGCAGCAGCTAGTGTGAATCAATCAACTGCCACTACTTACCTGAGTATATGCTTTGAATTAAATGAATATCACGCGCTGCCTGATTTAAGCTATGTGCTGTTGTCCAATAAATATAGTCAAAATATTGATGACTACATACAGAAAATGTCAGAGTTTTTAAACTCTGCGCTCGAACAACGACATAAAAATAAATTAACCACTACTATTTATTACGTAATGAAGAATACGGTAGTGTATCCGGAGGTTCGAGAGCGCTCCATTAAATTATTACAGACTATTTTAGCCTGCCCGGCCTGGACCGACTCAGATACGGCGAGGTTACAAAAAGCAATGTCCCAGCTTTTAAAAGATCAACCTACAGTGAGTGTTAGCGAGTTAAAGAGAAGCTTGGATGCTACCCTCTGCGAAGCAACTGCCAAAGCGCTTAGTCCTAAGGGCAATCGTCAACCAGATTAAATTTATTTTTGAGATATTGCTTCAGCTCATGCAAAATAGTTTGTTGTTGTTCGTCCAGCGATTGTGAGGCGAGGGTTGTTATTTCTTGCAGGGCATTTTCAGCAGTAAAACGTTTTTGACCACGATAATCATGCCCCCCACCGTCACCCTGAAATTTCAGGGTGTCTAGGTGGTTTTGGAATAGTTCTTTTTGCTCATGATTCAGATAATTTGGGAAATGGCGCCCCATAATTCTTATCAGAATTTCTTTTAAATGATTTTGCGATAACGACGTCAAAAATTTACCCTTGTTTTCAGGGGCAGCAAGATGAATTTTTCTGCACACTTCTTGATCTTGAATAGAAAGAAAACCAGCTTGATACAAGCTTGCGTCAACGTCTAATGAGGGAATGAGAGGGTATTTATAATTACAATAATGCTGTTTTACCTTCTCGACTAGTGAGGCGTTTTTTTCTAACCACGAAAACGTGGTTTCTATTTTTTGTCGATTTTCAAGTAAGTAGTTATGGCGAAAACGATCTTTTAGCGGCAGCACCCATGCAGGCTCACCTATTTTTTTATTGATTGTCCTCGTGTGGTTGAGAAAATCTTCGCTACTTGCTTGCATAATATTTTCATTATCAATTCGTAGCCATACGAATTGATTTTTATAATGATTATGTAAACCTAACGGAATCACTGCTGCTTGATATTGCTGATTAGCGCCGAATTTACCGTCAATCATAATTCCCATAGGGTCATTCGCGACTTGATGACAACGCTGCAAATCAATCGTTTTATCAAAGTAACCAGCAAGGTATTCCCATGTTTTTACATCTTGTTGGAAACACTTTGCTAAATTTAAGGTGGCAGCCACATCTACCATCGCATTGTGAGCCATGCCGCTTCCCAACGCATTTAATTGAGATATATTTTCTAGCTTTAAATTATTTTCTGGCCATTTAAGCAAATCATTTTTGAATAGAAAATACATCACAGTCATAGGATATAAATCCATTCTTGAACATTGATTTGAATATTGATGAGTGTAGGGCGGCAGTAAATTTCTATAAAAAGAAAACCGCAGAAATTCATCATCGAAACCGAGTGAGTTATAGCCAATACTGGTAGTGCCGGGTGTATTAACTAGGTCATGAATGATTTTCATCGCTTGGAATTCGTCCATGCCTTGTTCAAGCTGGGTGAGAGAAAGGCGGTGTGTGATAAACGCCTGGGGCGAGGGAATCACATCAGGATTAAGTCGAATGAAATATTCATAGCGTTCGAGTTCATTCAATTGTTGATCGGTACGTATAGCCGCAAATTGTACTACTTGATCAAAGGCTTTATTGAGCCCTGTCGTCTCAATGTCGTAAAATAAATAAGTCCTTTCCATGCTACTCACTAATATTAAAAATGCTTTTATCTGTTGCTTGAGAGTGTAATTGTGTGGGTATTAAGCCTAAACAATCCTGAACTTTGCTCAAGGTTTGCTTCGATTTTTTATTTGCTAAGGCAGCTCCCTCGCGTAATATCTGATGCATTTTTTTTTCATCATTACGAAGTTGATGAAATTTTTCTTGAATGGGACTCAAGAAATCAATGATGGCTTCTGCAACTTCCTTTTTAAAAGTGCCATAACCTTCATGTTGATAACGTAGTTCAAGATTTTCTATGGAGACATTCGTTATAGCAGAAAGCAACGTTAAAAGATTAGAAACACCTGGTTTTTCAGGGTCCATCTTAATTTCACGTCCTGAATCAGTTACGGCGCGTTGCATTTTTTTGCGTATCAGATCAGGAGAATCCAGTAAAGCAATATAGTTATGTTCATTCTCATCTGATTTAGACATTTTTTTCAATGGTTCCTGCAGTCCCATTATTCTGCCTCCTAAAGGAGGAATATAAGGTTCTGGAATGGCAAACACATCGCCGTAAATATTATTAAAGCGAATGGCAAGATCGCGTGTGAGTTCTAAATGTTGTTTTTGATCATGGCCTACCGGTACGAGGTTGGTATCATAAAGCAATATATCAGCCGCCATAAGCACAGGATAATCGTATAAGCCTACATTGATATTACTTGTATAGCGTGCTGATTTATCCTTGAACTGGGTCATTCTATTCAGCTCACCCATATAGGTGAAACAGTTTAATATCCAAGCCAGTTCTGCATGAGCTGGCACGTGAGATTGTACAAAAATAACATTTTTTTCCGGATCGATGCCGCAGGCAATATAGAGCGCGAGAAAATCATAACACCGATTTCGCAAACTATTAGGATCTTGTTTAACAGTAATGGTATGTAAATCCACTAATGCAAAATAACTTTGGAATTCATTTTGTAAATTAACCCAGTGTTTAATGGCTCCAATATAATTGCCTATCATGAGGTTGCCTGATGGCTGAATACCGCTAAACAAAACTTTTTTCATTTTTGTCTCCAAGAAATTATCGTGCTGGAAAGCCTTTACCTTTTTCAAGATAGTTACGTAAACTTACTAAGTATTTTGCCCATTCAAAATTGTATTTTGGATAATTGCCGGTAATACGTCTCCAGCCACGATGAGCAAAATGAAGCGTTGTCCCTTCGCGTGTTGCTTCAATATCAAAAGATAATTGAGTATCTTCCCATTCGGGGAAACCATTCATGCAGTGCCAAACAACATTTCGATTGGGCATTAATTTTATGACCTTCATTCGAACAATCGTTCTGCCATGGTCGAAGGTAAATTGAGCTATTGAGTTAATCATTACTTCAGCGATTGAATCGCGTGTCCACCAATTAGAAAGCCCTTTTTGGTCAGTCAAAGCATGGTAAACTTGGGTTGGTGACGTACGGATAGATAACTGGTGTAGTATATCTGCCATGATAAAATCGCCTCAAATTTTTTCAGGGCGTATATATAGCATATTAATGCCGAGGTTCGCATCTAGTTGGTAGGCCCGAATATTAAAAGTTTACAACTTGCGCGGATAAACGTTACTATTCTCTGCGTAAGCCGCGCTAGAAACGGCAGTCCACTATAGGTTGGCTATGGAGAGCTCTATGTATCGCTACCTCATGTTACTTTTAGTAATACCTATTCTTTGTTTTTCATTACAATCTTGCCATCCCAAACCCCAGGAAAGGGTTATCGCCCCGACTAATCCCTCTATAAATGCAGAAGTAGGCAGACTATTTTTAGCCAAAAATAAATTAAAGCCAGGGATTCATTCACTTCCTAATGGACTGCAATTTGCGATTCTGCAAGACGGTTTAGGCGTTTACCCCTCTCCATCTGACTGGGTAACACTTTATTATCAGGGCCAATACATTGATGGTCGAGTATTTGATAATACCCATGCTCAAAACAAACCCATCAAACTTCAAGTTTCCCAGGGAATTCCTGGCCTACAACAAGCATTAAAGATGATGCTCCCAGGGTCCGTTTGGGTCATCTATGTCCCCCCTCAGTTAGCGTTTGGTGAAAAGGGGATTCCCAAATTAGTAGGCCCGAATCAAACACTTGTCTACTATGTACATCTCATCAGCGTAGAAGTGGCTGATTAGCCACTAGAGGCGAACGTCCATTTTCGGTGGAATTTCAATGAAAAATGCAAAGAAAACTGCTCACATACTTGTGTATGCTCCGCTTTTTCTTTGCATTTTTCATTGAAATTCCACGCGAAACTGAACGTTCTAGCCAATCTGTAATTTAGATGCTGCTGTAGTTATGAGCCCCCTCCCAATAACTTCAATGCTACAGATAAGATTGCTAATCTGTACAATTTTGGTACCATATTAAAAATTTCATTGGTTTGATATTATGCTGCGCATTAGCAAGTTGGCTGATTATGGTACGGTAATTATGAATTGTCTGGCGAATGATCCAGAAATCACGCATAAGTGTCATGAAATTGCCCATAAAGTTCATCTTGCACTCCCAACCACTAGTAAAATATTAAAGATGTTAGTTTCTGCAGATTTGGTCAGCTCAGTAAGAGGATCAGGAGGGGGATACCGACTTTCCCGCCCATCGGAACACATTACAGTCGCGGAAATTATTACAGCACTCGATGGCCAGCCAGCATTGACAGAGTGCACCGCCATCGCAAAAAAATGTCCTCATGAGGGTATTTGTGGTGTGAGAGATAACTGGCACTTGATAAATAAGGTGGTTTTTTTAGCATTAAACAGTCTTACCTTGGCAGATATGATGAAGCCAATCAATCTGCACCCGACCATCGTCCAAGGTATCCAATTTGAGCAACGGTAAGTTAAGTAGGTAAAAATGACATCAAATGAAGTCAACTTTCTAGATGAAGTTGTTAATAAAAAATACGAACATGGTTTTATCACTGAGATTGAAAGTGATGCTATTGCTGCGGGATTATCTGAGCAAACCATTATCGCTATTTCAAATAAAAAAAATGAACCCGCTTTTTTATTAGAGTGGCGATTACAGGCTTATCGCCACTGGTTAACTATGCGTTCTCCTCACTGGGCACATGTTTCGTTTCCAGAGATAGATTATCAAAGTATTGTTTATTACTCGGCTCCTAGATCGCAAAAAGACGGTCCCCAAAGCTTGGATGAAGTAGATCCAGCCTTGTTGGAAACTTATAAAAAATTAGGTATTCCTTTGCATGAATATGGGAAATTAGCGGGTGTAGCGGTTGATGCTGTTTTTGATAGCGTCTCTGTTGCCACGACATTTAAAGACAAACTAGCAGAAGCAGGGGTTATTTTTTGCTCGTTTTCAGAAGCAGTCCACACCTACCCCGATCTAATAAAAAAATATCTTGGGACGGTAGTTCCTTATCGAGACAATTTTTTTGCAGCGTTAAATTCAGCTGTTTTTAGTGACGGATCTTTTGTGTATATACCAAAGGGCGTGCGTTGTCCGATGGAATTATCAACGTATTTTAGAATTAATGCGGCTAATACCGGACAATTTGAGCGAACTTTAATCATCGCTGATGAAGGAAGTTGTGTGAGTTATCTTGAGGGGTGCACAGCGCCCATGCGAGACGAAAATCAATTGCATGCTGCAGTGGTTGAGCTCGTCGCCCATGAAAATGCCAAGATTAAATATTCTACAGTACAAAATTGGTATCCCGGCGACAAGGAAGGAAAGGGCGGAATTTACAACTTCGTTACTAAGCGCGGTCTTTGTAAGGGTAAAGATTCAAAGATTTCTTGGACCCAAATTGAAACAGGTTCTGCTATTACCTGGAAATACCCTAGTGTAATCTTGCAAGGTGACAACTCGATAGGTGAATTTTATTCGGTAGCATTAACCAACAATTATCAACAAGCTGATACTGGAACCAAGATGATCCACATTGGCAAAAATACGAGTAGTACCATTATTTCAAAGGGTATCTCTGCGGGGAAAGCCCAGAATACCTATAGAGGGTTAGTGCGCGTCACTCCAATGGCTGAAAATGCACGTAACTTCACTCAGTGTGATTCTCTTTTGTTGGGAGATCTTTGTGGTGCCCATACCTTCCCTTATATAGAAGTTAAAAATAATTCAGCTCACATTGAGCACGAAGCTTCTACTTCTAAGATTGGTGAAGACCAATTATTTTATTGCCAACAAAGAGGTATCAGTACCGAAAATGCAATTTCTCTTATTGTAAATGGATTTTGCAAGGAGGTATTTAAAGAACTACCTCTGGAGTTTGCAGTGGAGGCCCAGAAGTTATTAGAAGTAAGCCTAGAAGGCAGTGTCGGATAATAGTAGTTTCTTGTTCTGTAACGAGAAAAATTAAGAGGCTTTAAGAATGCTAAAGATCGAAAATTTACACGCAAGCGTGCAGCAAAAAGACGTTTTACGAGGAATTAATTTAACTGTTAGACCGGGCGAAGTGCACGCAATTATGGGGCCAAATGGTTCCGGCAAAAGTACCCTGGCCAATGTTTTGGCAGGCCGTGATGGCTATGCGGTGACTAAAGGCACTGTGAAATTCCAAGATCAATTATTATTGGAGATGTCTCCAGAAGAACGTGCAGCAGCAGGTTTATTTTTGGCCTTTCAATATCCCATTGAAATACCAGGCGTCAATAATATGTATTTCATGAAAGCGGCAATTAATAGCATACGCCAAACGAAGGGCGAGAGTGAGCTCGACGCAGTTGATTTTTTACAGGTCATCAAAAAGAAAATAAAAGAATTAGATATGAGTGAAGCTTTTTTGAATCGTTGCGTGAATGCCGGTTTTTCCGGGGGCGAGAAAAAACGCAATGAAATTTTGCAGATGTTGCTATTACAACCCTGTTTAGCCGTACTGGATGAAACTGACTCGGGTTTAGATATTGATGCCTTACAAACCGTTGCTAAGGGTGTTAATAGCCTGAGAAGCGCAACAACTTCATTCGTCGTGGTCACCCACTATCAACGTTTATTAGATTATATTGTTCCCGACTATGTTCATGTGTTGGCGCATGGAAAAATAGTTAAATCTGGTGGTAAAGAATTAGCTTTAGAGTTGGAAGAAAAAGGGTACGGGTGGATTGAGAATCAACTCGTAAAAGAGGCTGTTACAGCATGATGATAGTTAATGATCCTCTATTACAGAAATATCAAAAATCTTGGCAGGCACAATTTGAAGCTAAACCAAAGGATTGGTTGCAAACACTTAGAACTCAGCAGTTTGCTACTTTCTTAGATCAAGGCTTTCCCAATATTCGTCACGAACAGTGGAAATATACCAATATTATGCCTTTGGCAGAGCAGTCATTTGAGCTTACTCAGCCTAGTTCAGAATTAAATAGACTCGATGATTGCGAACATTTTTTCATGACCGGCGCCCACTATCGTCTAGTTTTTATAGATGGATTTTTTTCTGCGGAATTATCTGTAACACCATGCAATGAAAAATTTATTATCATGAATTTGGCCGCTGCAATCGAACAACATAAAGATCTTGTTCAAAAGTATATCGCTCCAGAATCGAATAGTTCGGCTTTTTTGAATTTAAATACTGCCTATATACAAGATGGGGTTTTTATTTATGCCCCAGCAAATTGTGTTATTACAAAACCCATTCATGTTCTTTATCTCGCAGGATCTCATTCTGTGAATAGAGTGCAACATATCAGGAATATTATTGTTGCAGAAGAGCGTGCGAATGTAACATTCTTTGAAGAATATCAAAGCCTTGTTCAAGAGAGCTATACCTCAAATGTGGTTACTCAGTTGCAAGTCAATACAGAATCCCACGTCGAGCATATTAAGCTCCAGAATCAGAATACAAAATCATTTCATGTTAGTAACACTTTATTGTCACAATATAAAAACAGCAGGGTATCTGAATACAGTTATAGTTTAGGCGGTCAGTTGGCTCGAGAAGATATCTGCTGTAATTTGCATGAAGAAGGTGCTTCGTTACAGTTGGCAGGGCTATATCTTCCTTTAGATAAGCAGCATATTGATATACATACTTTTATCAATCATTTAGCAAGCCATACTACCAGTGATGAAGTATTCAAAGGAGTGATCGCCGCTAAATCACGTGCTGTATTTAACGGTAAAATTAGTGTGACCAAAAAAATCAAACAAGCTATAGCAAATTTACAGAATAAAAATCTCCTTTTAGCGCCTGATGCTGAAGTAAATACTAAGCCTGAATTGGAAATTTATTCTGATGATGTTAAGTGTCGGCATGGAGCAACTATAAGTACCCTAGATAAAGAAATGCTGTTTTATCTGCGTTCGCGAGGAATTTCGGCCGATAAAGCGCATCAATTATTATTATTAGCTTTTGTGCGTGAAAACGTCAACGCAATTACTCATGCGTCTATAGCCGACAAAATACATAAACTGATTGAACACAAATGGGATGAATTAATCTCATGACAAAAGCAGTAATAGAAAAAGAGTTAGCTTATTCGAAAGAAGAAAAATGTCTCAATGTAGCAATGGTTAGGCATGATTTCCCCATCTTAAATCAAAAAATTAATCAGCACCCATTAGTATATCTCGACAATGCGGCGACCACGCAAAAGCCTAATACTGTTTTAGAGGCTATGTCGCATTATTATCACTGGGATAATGCCAATATCCATCGTGGTGTTCATACTTTGAGCGTACGAGCTACCGAAAGTTTCGAAGCCGCTCGCGAGCAAGTTAAACAATTTATTAACGCAGAATATACTCATGAAATAATTTTTACGCGTGGCGCGACAGAAAGTATAAACTTAATTGCACAAACCTTTGCTCGCTCTGAGTTAAAAGCGGGTGACGAAATTATCATAAGTGCAATGGAGCATCATTCTAATATTGTTCCTTGGCAGTTAGTTTGCGAGCAAGTGGGAGCTAAGCTAAAAGTAATTCCCATTACGGATCTAGGCGAGTTAGATATAACAGCTTATATGGAATTATTTACCGAAAAGACAAAAATAGTCTCAGTAGCACATGTTTCCAACGCCATAGGCACAATTAATCCGGTAGCAAAAATAGTGGAGATAGCGCACCAACATAATGTTCCGGTTTTGCTCGATGGAGCACAAGCGGCTCCGCACATGCAAATAGATGTTCAAAAATTAGATTGCGATTTTTATGTGTTTTCTAGTCATAAAATGTATGGCCCTACGGGAATTGGTGTTTTATACGGAAAAACGAAATGGCTTGATCGTCTACCTCCTTATGAAGGTGGGGGTGATATGATCGCTGAAGTGAGTTTTGAAAAAACGAGCTATAATAAACTTCCGCATAAATTTGAGGCAGGTACACCTAATATCGCCGGAGTAATTGGATTGGGTGCCGCAATCGATTACCTAAATCGACTTACCATGGCTGCGGTGTCACGTTATGAAGATAAGTTGCTTCAGTATGCCACCGAATCTTTAACAGCCATTGAAGGTCTTAGAATTATTGGCCGCGCCCAACAAAAAGCAGCGGTGATTTCATTCGTCATAGATGATATTCATCCCCATGATATTGGAACTGTTTTAGATCATGAGGGCATTGCAATACGTGCAGGTCACCATTGTGCTATGCCATTAATGACTAGATTTAATATTGCTGCTACTGCGCGCGCTTCGTTTGGAATTTATAATACTTTGGAAGAAATAGACGCCTTAGTGGCTGCATTATTAAGATTAAAAAGGTTGTTTAACTAATGACAATGCTGCGTGAGCTTTATCAGTCACTTATTCTTGACCACGGGAGAAGACCGCGAAATTTTTCAGTACTCGTAGATGCGCATCGTATAAAAGAAGGTTTCAATCCATTATGTGGCGATAGACTAACTTTCTATATCAAGTTGAAGGCTGATGTCGTGGATGAAATTACTTTTCAGGGAAGTGGTTGTGCTATTTCAATGGCTTCTGCTTCTCTCATGACAGATTTTTTAAAGGGAAAATCAAGCGAAGAGATCAAGGAAATTTTTTTGAGGTTCCACGAGATGGTAACTGAAAGTGCCGAAAATAAAGATTTTTCACATCTAGGCAAACTTGAGGTTTTAAAAGGTGTTTTAGAATTTCCGGCCAGAGTAAAATGTGCCACATTAGCTTGGCATACCCTTATGGGTGCATTGGAAAATAACCCCCAATGTATCAGCACAGAGTAATGAGAGGTGAAATTATGAACCAAGTTGTGACACTTACCCCCAATGCAGTTGCGCATATTAAAAAAAGCGTAGAGCAGCAACATGCCGCGGGTTTTCGTCTGGCGGTTAAAAAAACCGGTTGTTCGGGGTATGCTTATGTACCCAATATAGTTCAGGAAGGGAAGGAGCAAGATCTGCATTTCCAGATAGAGAATCTTAGTATTTTCGTTGAAAAAGAAGCAGTGAATATTTTGCAAGGCACACTTATTGATTACATTGATCAAGGTCTTGGCCAATCAAAATTAATTTTTCATAATCCTAATGCTGCAAACCAATGCGGTTGTGGCGAAAGCTTTAATTTATTAGATGAGTAGTACATCACATGCATGAAAATGAGATAATTACTTTAAATCGTGACGTAGATGCGCTGTTAATTCCTTCCGGGGCACGAATTTTTTTACAAAGAGGCACCGAAGCGACTATAACCCAATCATTGGGTGGATCATTCACCGTTAATATTTATGGCAATTTAGCGAGAATTGATAGTAAAGATGCGGATGCTCTGGGAAAACCAGTTCAAATGCAATTGTCTGAAGATGCTCTGGAAACTTCTACGCTAGAAGATCTTATCTGGACTCAGATGCGCACCTGTTATGATCCAGAAATACCGGTCAATATCGTTGATTTAGGGCTGATTTATGATTGCTCAATTATTGAAATTTCTGCAAAGTGTCATCGGGTAATCATAAAAATGACGCTCACAGCGCCAGGATGTGGCATGGGTCCAACCATTGCTGCTGAAGTAAAAGCAAAAGTTGAATGTGTACCCCATGTTGTTGAAGCTGAAATTGATATTGTATTTGATCCCCCCTGGGATCATAGCCTGATGTCCGAAGCTGCAAAGCTCGAACTGGGAATGTTTTATTAAACCCAATTCGATGCACGATAGTTAAATTTTATAGTCCCTCTCCAAATTATCACTGGGTTCTGTGAACAAAAAATCCATCAATGATACGATAGACTGGTGTTTCAAAACTGATTTAGTAAAGATCAGGAGCTCATTGTCTCCTACCTCATAAGTAATCGGATATTTTCCTAAAGTAGACTGAATATTTTTTTGAAGATTTTTTAACAGGGTCTGCTTATCTCTCGACGCAAGTATTTGACTTGAATCTTCAAAGGCTATATAGAACGTTCTATTTTCTTTAGTTAAAATTAGCTTATTTTCCTTTATAAGTTCCTTTGCGATCATTTCTGTATTGCGATAGGTAAAAAATCCCTGCCTTGTGGATTTAAGTAAAGCTGTAACTTTTTCTTCGGGCGCCAGGCATAACGAGTGAGTGATCAAGCGAGAGAACACCACCATCATGCGGAAGTCCTGTTGGTAATAAACCAAATCATTTATCGGGACTATTTTTCTATAAGATAAATACAAAAGCCACAGCAAAGATATTTTTTTGCCTAATTGAGCGGGTATGCGAAATATCAAGTCATTGTTATAAAGGGTAGCCCCAACTAATTGCTGTGTTTTGTTGGCAATATTCCCGGCTTGGTTACTATGCAAAATATTTTCTAATCGTTCTTGAAACACTCCCCATAAGAGGGCTGCGAAGATTAATGCTTCACTGTAAAATTTAGCTCGTGAGTTTATTCGATCGTCTAGTCCCGATAAAACCAATTTTACTAAAATAGAGTGTTTAAAACGGTTTTGTGGTTCTGAAGGCAACAGAAAAAGATCATTTTCAATACCGAGGTTGGTTGCTAGTTGCCATGTGGCTAATGCTCGGCCACCAAAAATCGTCTTGTGAATTTCACTGAAACATTTATCCTTATTAAGTGTTCTTAAGTTTCGCGCATGATTCTGCAGTGCGATGTTAATTAAAGCACTATAATGCAACGTTGGATGCTTCATTGTGCGGTAAACAATAGAGCGTATCATCCTAAAAACACGTGCAGGATCTTCTGTGAAGCTTAATTCGGGAGGTTGAATTGTATGTAATTCAAAATCTTCTTCTATATCTTTTATGCCGCCAAAAAAATCGATGAGCTCATGTGTGCGTGGATCATAATAAATAGCATTTTCTGTCGTATCCCTATTTTTCCCATCTCTATAGAGTATCTGCATTTGAATTTCCGAAAATTTTTTCTCCTTTTGAAAGAAGTAAATTTCTTTCGAAATTGATAATTCAATTATGGTGGAATCTTCTTCAATATAAATGTTGGGGAAATTTTTGCTTCTTAATTCCGCATCAGGAAATAATGTTTGCACGGATCCAAGTATATTGTGCAGCGTTGCCTCGGGGGCGGGTAATGTTGCTGGGAATACTAAAGTATCTATATCAAAGGAATGTTCGTTTAGCAGGAAATCTCTAATATATCCCCCGACAATAATAAGTATATATCCCTGTTGCTCGAGTAATTTTCGTATTTTATTAAAAGATTCAGGTAACGGAATCTCTTTTTTTATAATAAGTGGATTAGTTTTATCTTGCGGAATAAGTGTTGCTATTTTTGCTGCAGTAGCTTCAATTTTTGCTGATAAGTTCTTTGCCATGTCATGAAGTGTTTTGTGCTCCAAGGTTAATGATTCATTATTTGATATTGGTGGAGCGTTATCAATTGCTTCTATTACATGTCGAAAATAGTTCAATGCTTCTTTGAGGAGGTATTTTTTATCGGCGCCTATTTCTTTATTGCTGAGTTTTTTGTGGGCATTGCCCAGCCCCATATTAATTTTTAAATAATATACACTTGTCTCGTCAGAGTGCGAGTCAAGTAAAAGTTGATAGAGATCTATAGCGCTTTCGTAATTACCTTGGGAAAGTAGTTGATTTGCCTTCTCGAGCAATTTTTCAATGGAGTTATTTTCATTGGTTGAATTGCTTTGATTTTTTTTGTAATTTTGATATTCGTCTTTCACCTTTTGGTCTTTTAATTTTTTGTTCCTACCTTTATTTAATTTGGTATCCTTAGCAAGGAGCGCTGCCTGAAAACTTCGCTCGCTTGCCTCAATGTCGTTTTCACGATTTTTTAGCTCACAGATAGTGGCATCTAAGAGGCTTAATGTATGTACGTTTAAATTATCTTTGTCAGTAATTTTTTTCGAATCAATTTCTAGTTGTAACGACAAAATCTCTTTTCTTAGTAACAAATAGTCATAATAAATTTGGTTCTTTGGGCTACAATTTTGATCTAAAACTGTTACAATAAAAGTATCGCAATTGCCTAAACAGTGTTTGTAGAGTTTTAACAAGTACCATCGGATTTCTGCAAGCTGAAAAATTGAATTAATAGACAACCCGCCATTTTTATTTGCTAAAGAGTCTACAAATTTCAACGCAAGCTCAATCTTTGATTCTGAAATTATTTTTCTTATAAAAATAAGCATTACATGGTGATGATTAACATTGCGATTAAAGTTGCTTTTAGGGAAAAATATTTTGCACTGGAATTTCTTTGCGCTCTTAGGATCGAGAGTGACAAATTTCTTATGATTGGCATAGTATATTTGGTTAAAAAAAGATGTTGCGCAAGCATAATAGTGCAGCAGTTGTGCATCGGAATTGCTGAGTTTATCCTCAACTAGTGGCAGTATCTTTGAATAGTAAAAATTTTCGTGGTCGAGACTTTCTGAGTGTATGTCTTCTATGATTTTTCTTATATAATTCTCATTGTCCAGCAAGAAAAGATAAAGGTAACAATGGGCTTTCATAAGATTATTTGTAGTATTTTGAATGAAATCATGAAAAATACGAATAGTGCTATTTAGGCGTTTTCTCCCTTCTTTATCCGCTAAAAGCAAACAGTTACCCGTTATTTCTTGTAACATTACAATCACTGTTTGACAAAAATATAATTCCGACTTTTTATTTTCATGAATTTGTGTGGCAAAAGTAGGATAGTGGTTAATGATTTCTTGATTGATCTCTAACCAATTTTGGGGGAAATATTTTTTGCCTAGATTATTGAGAAGTTGATTATAGAAAAAAAACAAACTAAAAGCGTTTAGTAACTGCAATCTATAGAGCTTAATTAGATTGACTTCTATTGCGACTCCTAATGAAACTATCATCGCTTTAACTTCTCTTACTAGCTCATAAAAGCTATTCAATTGCGTCCTCATTTTCAGTGTCTGTTCACTATCTAGTGACTTCTCCTTCGTCAAAGGAGAGTTGACCTCCCTGATTAATGATATGGCTTCTAGTTCTATGCGTTGGCCAATTTTGAGTAAGAGATCGAGTTTTTCATCTAGAAAAGAGGTAGATTGCTTGAAAAGTAGAGTTGCTTCATCTTGTGTTTGTGACATGGTGCTCTCATTATTGTTTTTTTAATTTGATAGCGGCCAGTGGGCTATATCTTGAACGAATAGGTTACAAAAAGTCTGAAAAGAATTAAACTACCCAATTTTATTTATCAGCACAATCTTGTGTTATGAAATTTATATTGAGACGAGAATTAACAATGGTAATAGCTAATCCTAAAATAGGCTTTGTAAGTTTAGGTTGTCCAAAAGCATTAGTAGACTCTGAACGAATTTTAACGCAGCTTAGGGCTGATGGCTATGAAATTGTCCCGACCTATCCGCAAGCCGATCTTGTTGTGGTAAATACCTGTGGTTTTATCGAAGCCGCTGTGGAGGAGTCCTTAGATGCGATAGGTGAAGCGCTGAATGAAAATGGTAAAGTTATCGTTACAGGATGTCTCGGGGCGCGCAAAGAGCGGATTCTTGAGAAATATCCAGAAATCCTCCATGTTTCCGGACCCCATGCCTATGAAGAAGTTGTGAGTGCAATTCACAAGCATGCCCCTCCTAATCGAGACCCTTTTGTTAGTTTATTGCCGCCTCAAGGTATAAAGCTTACGCCTCGTCATTATGCTTATTTAAAAATCTCAGAAGGTTGTAATCATCGGTGTACCTTTTGCATTATTCCTTCTATGCGAGGCGACTTAGTTAGCCGTCCTATAGGTCAAGTTTTAAAAGAAGCTGAAATATTAGTTAATGCGGGTGTGAAAGAACTGCTGGTGATTTCACAAGATACGAGCGCTTATGGAGTAGATACTAAGTATCGAGAAGATGTTTGGAGGGATAAAAAGTTCAATACTCACATTACAGATCTTGCAAAGGGGCTGGGTGAATTAGGCGCGTGGATTCGTTTACATTATGTTTACCCTTACCCTCATGTTGATAATATTATTCCTTTGATGGCAGAAGAGAAGATTCTTCCCTACCTCGATGTCCCTTTTCAACATGCTAGCCCTCGGATTCTTAAGGCCATGAAGCGCCCTGCAAATTCTCAAAACAATCTTGAGCGGATTAAAAAATGGCGATCAATTTGTCCGGAGTTGAGTATTCGCAGTACCTTCATCGTTGGTTTCCCCGGGGAAACTGAGGAAGAGTTTAATGAATTATTGGAATTCCTCGTTGAGGCTCGTCTCAATAAAGTGGGTTGTTTTAAATATTCTCCTGTTGAAGGCGCAAAAGCGAATGAAATTGCGGGTGCCATAGATGAAGAAGTGAAAACAGAACGATGGCAAAGATTTATGGAAATACAAAGTCGTATTAGTGCCGATTTGTTGGAAGAAAAAATTGATTCTATCCAAACCGTATTAATTGATGAAATTGATAGTGAGGGAGTTATCGCGCGCAGTAAAGGGGATGCCCCAGAAATTGATGGCAAGGTATTTTTAGACTTAAATCCTAAGTTAAAGGTGGGGGATTTTATAAAAGTCAGAATAACCGATGCGGATGAATATGATCTTTATGCTGAGATAGCATCGGATGAAGATTAAAATCCAGCGATAATATCCTGTTGGAAATCGACCAAGACGAAATCACCCGAATGCTCTCGTAAATAGCTCAGAATTTGCGCAACAATTTGATCTAAAATCTGGGTGCTATTACTGACGAAACTGATGCCTATTACGCCAATTTTTAAATTATCATTGCTTTCCACTTCGGCCACCGAAATACCGAAAGTGTTGCGCAATTTTTGGCAGAGTGAATGGACAACCTTGCGTTTATCTTTCAAGCTTTGATTGGCAGGCATCCGAATAGTAAATTTAATTATCCCTACATTCATTCATCTTTCTTTTTGCGATATATGGCAAAAATGTGACCAATTCTTTTTATCAAAATAGCCTGTTGTGAAGCACAAACTTGGCGTATGATTTCTTCTCTGTAATCACGGTCACCTCCAGCAATGCGAATTTTGATTAATTCATGATGTTCTAGAGCAGCATTTATCTCTGATTGCACTGCATCGGTTAGCCCCTTATTACCGATCAAAATGACGGGTTTTAGCTTATGAACTTGCGCGGCGAGTTCTCTCATTTTTTGTTTCATTGAATAATCCTGTCACAATATTAATAATAAGCACATACCTAATATAACGAAGCGTAGCAAGAAATCAGACCGAGTCAATTAAATAGAGACTAAAATGACTAAATCGAAAAGCAGTAGGCGGTGGCTAAAAGAGCATTTTGATGACCCTTATGTTAAACTTGCGCAGCAAAAAGGCTATCGATCTAGGGCGGCCTTCAAGTTATTAGAGATCCAAGAGAAAGATCGATTAATTACGTCCGGCATGATAATAGTTGACTTAGGGGCGGCTCCGGGTAGTTGGTCAGAAATTGCGAGTAAGATGGTTGGCCCTAAGGGACAGGTATTTGCCATGGATATCCTTCCAATGGCTGATGTACCCAATGTTCAGTTTGTACAAGGGGACTTTACAGACCCAGAAGTTTTTGAAAAATTATTGAATATGATCGATAATCGCAAAATTGATCTTGTTATTTCGGATATTGCACCTAATATTAGTGGTATGCCTGAAGTGGATCAACCGAGGGCGATGTATCTGGCAGAACTCGCTGCAGAGTTCGCCAAAAACGTATTGAAGGTGGGGGGAGCGTTTTTAGTAAAAGTATTTCAAGGCGAGGGATTCGATAGCTATTTGAGGGCAATACGTCAAGAATATACTAAAGTTCAAATTAGAAAGCCTCAAGCATCACGACCAAGGTCGAAAGAGGTTTATTTATTAGCAAGGGGATTTAAAGGAGTAGTCCTTTGATGATAAAAATTTACAATACTGGAAAGCCGCTTCAAGGTGGCCGAGAATTGAGTCGTAGGTTAATTTTATGATTAAGAATTTATTATTGTGGTTAGTCATTGCAGTGATTTTAATTTCTGTATTTAGTAATTTTGGACCACGTCGAGAAGTGGCTCAAAAATATAGCTATTCAGAATTCATGCAAACTGTAAACAAGGGTGACGTCAAGAGCGTTACTATTGATGATCGAAACATCCAAGGGACATTAAAGAATAACAGCCAATTCACTACCTATATGCCTATGGAAGATCAAAATTTATTAGGCGACCTCATGAAAAAAGAGGTTGATATAAAGGGTAAGGCACCTGATCAACAAGGTCTATTGATGCGTATCTTCATCAATTGGTTTCCAATGCTACTATTAATAGCGGTTTGGATTTTCTTTATGCGTCAAATGCAGGGTGGGGGTAGAAGTGGCCCCATGGCCTTTGGGCGAAGCCGTGCTCGTATGCTTACTGAAGATCAAGTTAAGGTCACCTTTGCTGATGTGGCAGGTGTTGAAGAAGCCAAGGAAGAAGTTAAGGAACTTGTTGATTTCTTACGAGATCCAGGAAAGTTTCAAAAACTGGGCGGCAAAATTCCTTGCGGTGTTTTGTTAGTAGGCTCACCCGGTACAGGTAAAACTTTATTAGCCAAGGCAGTAGCTGGCGAGGCAAAAGTACCCTTCTTTACCATTTCTGGTTCAGATTTTGTGGAGATGTTTGTCGGTGTGGGTGCGTCACGTGTTAGAGATATGTTTGAGCAAGCTAAAAAACATGCTCCCTGTATTATTTTTATCGATGAAATCGATGCAGTAGGTCGTCATCGCGGCGCAGGTTTAGGCGGTGGTCACGATGAGCGAGAGCAAACCCTAAACCAATTACTAGTGGAAATGGATGGTTTCGAAGGTAAGGAAGGCGTCATTGTAATGGCAGCCACTAACCGTCCAGATGTATTGGACCCTGCGTTATTGCGTCCCGGCCGATTTGACCGACAAGTGGTCGTTCCATTACCGGATGTACGAGGCCGTGAAATGATCCTCAAAGTGCATTTGCGTAAAGTTCCGATGAATAGTGATGTGCATGTTTCTAAGATTGCACGTGGTACCCCTGGTTTTTCAGGTGCCGACCTTGCTAACTTAATTAATGAAGCTGCTTTATTTGCTGCGAGAGCGAATCGACGTGTCGTAGGAATGACTGAGCTTGAAAAAGCCAAAGATAAAATTCTTATGGGCGCAGAACGACGATCCATGGTGATGAATGAAGAAGAAAAACGTCTCACCGCCTACCATGAAGCGGGACATGCTATTGTGGGTATATTGGTGCAAGATCATGATCCTGTTTACAAGGTGAGCATTATTCCTCGGGGCAGAGCATTAGGTGTCACCATGTTCCTTCCTGAAGAAGATCGCTACAGCTATTCTCGTCTGCGTCTGGAATCGCAAATTGCAGGATTGTTCGGGGGTAGAATTGCAGAAGTAATCATTTTTGGCATGGATAAAGTCACTACCGGGGCTGCCAATGATATAGAAAGAGCCACAGAAATTGCTCGGAATATGGTTACAAAATGGGGCTTGTCTGACAAGCTGGGTCCATTGACTTATGGCGAAGAAGAAGGCGAAATTTTCTTAGGACGATCCGTAACACCACGAAAAGAAGTTTCTGACAATACTGCCAACATTATTGATGAAGAAGTAAGAGCAGTGATTGATAGAAACTATAAGAAAGCAGAACAAATATTGCGTGACAATGTGGATAAACTCCATTTAATGGCGGAAGCGCTTATCAAGTACGAAACAATAGACGAACATCAAATTGCTGATGTAATGGAAGGTAAGCAACCAGAGGCGCCTGCTGATTGGATAGATGATGATACGGATTCAAAAAAGAAGCCTTCTAAAAAGAAAAAAGATCTCATTAAAGATAATCATGAATCTAAATTAGATGGTTTCATTGGTCCTCAGGCCGATCCTGTTAATGACTAACGGTAATATTCAGCTTCTAAAGGCGAAAGTCTTTTTTGGCTGAATTTCAGGGAAAACTGAACGTTAGATACTTTCAAAATTATAGAATAGTTACGACTAATGAGATGACTCGTGTGAACACTCTTTCTAGGGCTAGTGAAGTTTCAAGTCCTTTTGTGCAATGTGCCAATAAAGTTTTAACACTTGCCAGTCCCCGGATAATGGCAATTTTAAATATCACTCCCGATTCCTTTTATGATGGGGGCAAGTTCTTAACTAAAGAGCTTGCCTTGAGCCATGTAGAAACTATGATCGAGCAAGGCGCTGATATTATCGATATTGGTGCAGAATCCTCCCGCCCTTACTCTAAATCCATTTCATTACAAGAAGAAATTGAACGTCTCATGGAGATGTTGATTGCTATCAAATACCGGTTTGATATTTTAATTTCGGTAGATACTTATAAGCCCTTAGTTATCCGAGAGGCTATTAAGCAAGGAGTCCATATCATAAATGACATTTATGCCTTGCAAAGTCCGGGTGCTTTAGAAGAGTTGCTAGATAATAATGTCGCGATATGTTTGATGCACATGCAGGGGGTTCCTCAAACGATGCAGGATCAGCCGGCTTATAGTAATGTTGTGCAAGACGTAGGGGAATTTTTACATGAAAGGGTGCGTCGCTGTCTTAATGCAGGGTTAGATCGTAACAGAATTATTATTGATCCGGGATTTGGTTTTGGCAAAACCACTGACCATAATATGACCTTGCTACAGAATCTACACCAATTTAAAAAACTGGGTCTACCCATTTTGGTGGGATTATCACGAAAGGCCAGTGTTGGGGAACTGTTATCGTTGCCTGTGGAAGAGCGTTTATATGGTAGTCTAGCGGCGCATATAATTGCTACCATTCATGGGGCATCAATTATTCGAACACATGATATAAAACCTACTGCAGAAGCTTTGAAGATCGCTGAGGCAGTTTTAGTGCAGGGAACTTTGGAATGGCAGTAAGAAAATATTTTGGTACCGATGGAATTAGAGGCCGGGTGGGAGATGCCCAGATAAATCCAAGCTTTGTTCTCAAGCTGGGTTGGGCAATTGGGTCAATTCTGGGCAAGAAAAAAACCGGCAAGGTATTAATTGGTAAAGATACGCGAATTTCTGGTTATATGTTGGAATCAGCTTTAGAAGCGGGGCTTTCTTCTGCAGGTATGAATATTCACCTGCTGGGTCCAATGCCAACCCCGGCTATTGCTTATCTTACCCGTACATTACGGGCGGAAGCAGGAATTGTCATTAGTGCATCGCATAATCCTTATCATGATAATGGCATCAAATTATTTTCAAATCAGGGAACAAAATTACCGGATTCTGTTGAGCTTGCTATTGAAAATCAGTTAGATAAACCCATGATCACAATGGACTCTGCAGGGCTCGGAAAAGCGGCTAGGATTGTAGATGCTCCCGGGCGTTATATTGAATTTTGCAAAAGTACTGTTTCACAGCAAGTCAACCTAGCGGGTCTAAAAATAGTTGTAGACTGCGCTAATGGAGCTACTTATCACATTGCTCCTCATGTTTTTCGTGAATTAGGGGCCGATGTGATTGAAATTGGCACTCATCCTGATGGATTTAATATTAATGAACAGGGTGGTTCCACTCAGCCAGAATTATTACAAAAAATTGTAGTCACTGAGAGTGCTGATGTGGGTATTGCTTTTGATGGCGATGGTGATCGAGTAATTATGGTCGATCATAAAGGTGAAGTCGTAGATGGAGATGAAGAAGTCTACATTATGGTTAACAACCTAATTGCTAGTAAAACATTCCGAGGGGGAGTGGTAGGCACTGCAATGAGCAATCTTGGTCTTGAAGTAGCTCTGAAACGAATGAATATTCCCTTCAAAAGAACTAAGGTGGGTGACCGTTATATCTTAGCTGAACTGGCTAAGAATTCATGGTTGGTGGGCGGCGAACCGTCTGGTCATATTGTTAATCTAGGATTAACGACCACGGGAGATGGCATCATTTCCGCTCTGCAAGTATTGAGTGCAATGTGTAAAACAGGCCAAACCTTACATGATTTGAAATTGGGTATGGTTAAATACCCGCAGGTACTTATCAATATCAGTACGTCTAATGCTGATCGAGCGCTGAAATCAGCACTTATTAAGCGCATGGTGAAAGATATTGAGAAACAATTAGGTAAGCAGGGGCGAGTATTGCTTAGACCTTCCGGAACTGAGCCCGTTGTCAGAGTGATGGTTGAGGGCGAGCAAAAACAAATGGTACATGTTTTAGCAAAAGAACTCGCCGCGATGGTCCAGCGTGAGTGTGCTTAATTTATTATTACAGTTGACCTAAATCAGAACGTTCCTGCCAAATTCTAAATAGTTACCTTACTTTTTAGGTTTCTTTTCTCTTCGGTTTTTTACCAGGGTATTGAGCAGTTCCACAAATATAGAGAAAAAAATTGCGAAATAAATATATTCTCGCGGAACATGGTAACCAAATCCATCTGCAACCAATATCGCCCCAATTAACAACAGAAAACTAAGGGCGAGCATTTTGATGGTGGGATGATCATGAACCACTGCGCTCAATGGCTCACTAAGGAAAATCATGGTGAGAATGGCAATACAAATCGCGACTGCCATAATCCAATATTGATCTGTTAAGCCTACCGCCGTGAAGACGCTATCTAATGAAAAAATAATATCAAGCACACCAATCTGAACAATGACAGAAAAAACTTTTGAATAAACCCGTTTGGCAGGAGAAAGATCTTTGGGTTCCATTTCGCTATGTATTTCTTGAGTCGCCTTATAAAGCAAGAAAATACCGCCTAAGCTCAGTAACAGGTCTCGGGTGGAAAAGGATTTGTTGAAAATAGTGAAGAGAGGTTCTTTTAAATGAACTAGCCATACCACTGATGCGAGAAGAATTAATCGTGTCACAAGTGCAAAAAGCAACCCGAGTCTACGTGCCAGTTTTTGTTGTGGCTTGGGCAGCTTCGCGCTAGCAATCGACAAAAATACTAGATTGTCTACCCCGAGTACAATCTCTAAGAAGGTCAAAGTCACCAAACTGACAGCATTGTGGGTGAATGTAGCAAAGTCCATTTATCATTCTCATGGATTGTTATATTAGTAGATTGTAAACATAAGGATAGGGTAGGTCTAGGTATAATGCCGTCTTCTATGGCATAACATAACCAATTAATTATTGTCCTATATCATTAACTTAGATACAATGCCCGCCATCATGGCTGGGGGTCAAAATGCGAAAAAAAATCGTTGCGGGAAATTGGAAGATGTATGGCAATAAATCGTTTGCCAGAGATTTATTGTCAGAAATAAAACAAAATTCTGATGGAATTCCGGGTGTAGAACTAGTTGTTTTTCCTCCCTTTGTATTCTTAGGAGAGGCGAATCATCTGCTTAAGGGATCTAAAATCAAATGGGGTGCCCAAAATGTCTACCCAGCAATAGAAGGCGCTTATACTGGAGAAATTTCAGTTTCCATGTTGCAAGAATTGCATTGTGATTATGTGCTGGTTGGGCATTCAGAGCGGAGACATATTTTAGGTGAGAGTAATGAATTTGTAGCAGAAAAATTCATCTGTGCAGGGAAAAAGGGCATAACTCCCATATTATGTGTAGGTGAAACCCAAAAGCAGCGCGAGGCCAATCTTACCTTTGAGGTTATCAAAGAACAGCTGTCGTCTTTACTCAGGAGCGAAGAGGGCCTGACTATTTTTCAAAATGCTGTGATAGCTTACGAGCCAGTTTGGGCAATTGGAACAGGCCTTACGGCGACCCCCGAACAAGCGCAAGAAGTACATGATTTTATACGTCAGGAAGTCACAATTTTTGATAAAACCCTTGCAGAAAAAGTGTGTATTCTATATGGTGGCAGTGTAAAGACTAACAATGCCGCCGCTCTTTTTTCGATGCCAGATATCGATGGAGGATTGATTGGGGGCGCTTCTTTAAATGCAAAAGAATTTTTGGAAATAGCTAAATTATGCAACTGTTAATAGTAATGATCTTACATGTATTGGTGGCTGTAGCACTCGTAGTGCTTGTTCTAGTTCAGCGCGGTAAGGGCTCTGAAATGGGAGCTGCTTTCGGGGCAAGTGCATCCGGCACTATGTTTGGAGCCCAAGGATCTACCCCCTTCATGGTAAAACTCGTCGCAGGCTTGGCGGTAGTGTTTTTTTGCACCACCTTAGCTTTGAATTATATGGTTTCTAAAGGGGGAGCTAAGCAAACTGATATATTAGACTTGACCGAAGCTCCTGTTCAGCAAAGTGCGCCTGTTAACTCAACGAATAACAAACAAGAGTTACCAAGCAAGTCACAAGAAAAGCCTAACAATTAAAAATAAAAATTATTGCCGTTGTGGTGGAACTGGTAGACACGCTGTCTTGAGGGGGCAGTGGCGAAAGCCGTGTCGGTTCGAGTCCGACCAACGGCACCAAATTTATGTGCAATTCAGATAGCAGAGCGCTAGGATCTAGGCGCTAAGGTAATCACTCAAGGAAGCTTAGCTTTATATAAGGCGTGTATGATAGAGAACTATTTACCCATAATTATTTTTATCGCTGTTGGAATCTTCTTCGGACTGGCTCCTATGGTTTTAGGAGCAGTGATCGCTCCAAATAATCCCAGTAAAGCAAAACTTTCTCAGTATGAATGTGGCTTCGATGCTTTCGAGGATGCGCGCATGCCATTCGACGTTCGTTATTATTTAGTTGCTATCCTCTTTATCATTTTTGATCTTGAAACTGCTTTTTTATTTCCCTGGGCCGTGGTTTTACGTAAAATTGGCTGGTTTGGATTTGCTGCCATGTTGGTCTTTTTAGGCGTATTAATCGTTGGATTTATATATGAGTGGAAAAAAGGTGCGCTGGAATGGGAATGATGTCTTCATTAGAGCAGCAGGGTTTTGTTACCACCTCTGTGGATAAATTATTAGACTGGGCGCGTACCGGGTCTCTTTGGCCTGTAACTTTTGGTTTAGCGTGCTGTGCAGTCGAAATGATGCACTCAGCCGCATCTCGCTATGATTTAGATAGATTTGGTACGATATTACGACCCAGCCCAAGACAATCAGACGTCATGATTGTAGCAGGGACTCTTTGCAACAAAATGGCTCCCGCATTAAGAAAAATTTATGATCAAATGGCCGAACCTCGTTGGGTGATATCAATGGGTTCTTGCGCTAATGGGGGGGGCTACTACCATTATTCCTATTCGGTAGTGCGAGGTTGTGATCGTATAGTTCCCGTGGATATCTATGTGCCAGGATGCCCTCCTACTGCTGAAGCCCTTCTTTATGGCGTCATACAACTACAAAATAAAATACGCAATCAAAGAGTATTAAAAAGAAAATAAATATCCATCCATCCATCGGCTGGCAAGTGGATGCTGGCTATACGACTTGAGGACAGTGCAAGCAAATGGCTGAAATATCAACATTATTAGAACATTTACAGAATACTTTTGCTGAAAAGATTTCACGCTATTTTATCATTGCAGATGAATTAACAATTGAAATACCAGCCGAAGATATTCGTCCAATTTGTTATGAATTGCGAGATAATGCTTTTTTCGGTTTCGATATGCTCATGGATTTATGCGGCGTTGATTACAGCGCCTATGGTTTTGATGAGTGGGAGAAAGAATCAGCCACTCTCTCTGGCTTTAGTCGCGGGGTTTTGTCCAAGCCGGAATCTATGCCTGAAGAATTAAAACCGAAAAGTCGCTTTGCTGTTGTCTATCATTTATTGTCAATAAAAAATAATCACCGTCTCTCTGTGAGAGTCTATGTGGACAATGATTATCCTATAGTTGATTCGGTGATTGACGTTTGGAATTCGGCTGATTGGTATGAGCGTGAAGCTTTCGATTTATACGGTATTCTTTTTAAAGATCATCCCGATCTTCGGCGCTTATTGACAGATTATGGATTTATTGGACATCCCTTTCGTAAAGATTTCCCCCTTATTGGTAATGTGGAAATGCGCTATGATGCTACCGCCCAACGTTGTATCTACGAACCGGTAAGTATAATTCCCCGAACCTTGGTGCCTAAAGTAATACGCGAAGATCATCGTTATATCATTACAGAAGAAGAGGGCGTCTCGCATGGCTGAAATCCAAAATTACACTTTAAATTTTGGGCCCCAGCATCCTTCAGCCCACGGTGTACTTCGGTTGGTACTTGAATTAGAAGGCGAAGTGATTGTGCGTGCTGATCCGCATATAGGGTTATTGCATAGAGCCACAGAAAAACTAGTCGAGTCCAAAGTTTATTCTCAATCCATTGGATATATGGATCGCTTAGATTACGTATCAATGATGTGTAATGAACATGGCTATGTTCTCGCAATGGAGAAGCTGTTGGGCATCACGGCGCCACGTCGAGCGCAATATATTCGGGTAATGTTTGATGAAATCACCCGTATTTTAAATCATTTACTCTGGTTGGGCGGGCATGCCCTTGATATTGGGGCGATGACGGTATTTTTGTATTGCTTTCGGGAACGTGAAGATTTAATGGATTGTTACGAAGCGGTTTCAGGAGCGAGGATGCACGCTACCTACTATAGACCCGGAGGTGTCAAAAGTGATTTACCGGAGACAATGCCGCAATATAAAAAATCAAAATTCCGCACCCAAAAAGATATCGAACGATTAAATGCTCCGCGTCAGGGCAACTTATTAGATTTTATCTGGAATTTTACAGATCGTTTCCCTCATCTAGTGGACGAATATGAGACTTTGCTTACGGATAACCGTATTTGGAAACAACGCACCGTAGGAATTGGTGTGGTTTCCCCAGAGCGGGCTTTGCAATTAGGCTTTAGTGGCCCAATGCTGCGAGGCTCTGGCGTTGAGTGGGATTTGCGCCGCAAACAGCCCTATGCAGTTTATGATGATTTAGACTTTGGTATTCCCATTGGAAAAAATGGTGACTGTTACGATAGATATTTGGTGCGAATTGAAGAAATGCGTCAATCGAACAAAATTGTGCGCCAATGTGTGGAGTGGTTGAGACACAATCCGGGTCCCATATTAGTGCAAGATCAAAAAATTATTCCTCCTCCCAGACAGATCATGAAGCGGGATATGGAAGCAATGATTCACCATTTTAAATTATTCACCGAAGGATATGTTATTCCAGAGGGTGAGGCATACGCTGCCATCGAACATCCGAAAGGTGAATTCGGGGTTTATTTAATTTCCGATGGGGCGAATAAGCCCTACCGTCTAAAAATTCGAGCTGCAAGTTTTGCGCACTTGGCAGCCCTAGATGAAATGACTCGTGGGCATATGATTGCTGATTTGTCAGCAATTCTCTCCAGTATCGACGTCGTTTTTGGCGAAATAGATAGGTAGCTAGGATGAATGACACATTGATTGAGCCTGAAAAAATGACAAACTTATTATCTACACAAGCCAAAAGTCAAATAAACGTGTGGTTAAAAAAATATCCTGCCAATCAAAAAAGATCAGCGGTATTGTTTGCACTACGTGTCGTCCAAGAAGAAAATGGCGGATGGCTTACTAACGATCTCATGGATGCGGTAGCAAAATATCTTGAGCTGCCCTCTATTGCCGTCTATGAAGTCGCCACTTTTTATTCTATGTATGATTTAAAACCAGTAGGGCGTCATAAAGTTAAAGTTTGCACCAGTATCTCTTGCATGTTAAAGGGGTCCGATAAAATCATTTCTCATCTCCGCGATCGATTGGGCATTAATATGGGTGAGACCACCCCTGATGGCCTATTTACGTTAAAAGAGGTGGAATGTTTAGCGGCTTGTGGTAATGCTCCTGCGATTCAAATAGATGATAAATCTTATTTTGAAGACATTACCCCTGAAAAAATTGATGTTATTTTGGATGAAATGCAAGCACTGGAGACAGCCAATGGCAAATGAAGTTTGTTACCGTGTGCTTCATCTTGAAAGGCCATGGGAATTAAGTAGCTATGAAGAGGTTGGTGGCTACTCCTCATGGCGTAAAATAATTCAAAATAGAACTTCGCCAGAAGAAATTATTTCTGAAATTAAAAACTCGGGTTTACGAGGTCGCGGCGGAGCGGGTTTTCCTACCGGACTAAAATGGAGCTTCATGCCCGGAGCCCCTGGCCAAAAGTATTTACTTTGCAACTCTGATGAGGGGGAGCCGGGTACTTTTAAAGATCGAGACATTTTACGCTATAACCCTCACCAATTATTAGAAGGCATGTTGATTGGTTGTTATGCGTTGGGATGCGATGTTGGTTACAACTATCTACGGGGTGAATTTTGGGAGCCCTTTCATCGTTGTGAACAAGCATTTGAAGAAGCTCGCGCTGCTGGCTTGATGGGCGCTAAAATCCTTGGGTCTGATATATCAATTGATATTTTTAATACTTTGGGTGCAGGTGCTTATATTTGCGGTGAAGAAACGGCATTGATGGAGTCCTTGGAAGGCAAGAAAGGCTTTCCGCGGTTTAAACCCCCTTTTCCTGCAAATTATGGTCTCTATGGCTACCCAACAACGATTAACAACACCGAAACACTTGCCTCAATTCCGGTGATCTTAGAAAAAGGCAGCAAGTGGTTTCTAGAGCTAGGTAAACCGAATAATGGTGGGACTAAAATTTTCTCTGTATCCGGTCACGTGAATAACCCAGGAAATTTTGAGGTTTCTTTAGGCATTCCTTTTGCGGAACTTTTGGAGCTGGCTGGTGGTGTTTCTAATGGAAATAAACTGAAGGCAGTGATTCCCGGCGGCACCTCAATGCCAGTGCTACCGGCCGACATAATGATGCGTACGGATATGGATTATGACAGCTTGATGAAGGCGGGCTCAATGCTAGGATCTGGCGGAGTTATTGTGATGGATGAGTCTACCTGTATGGTGCGAGCACTGCTTCGTGTTGCAGAATTCTATAAAAATGAATCGTGTGGTCAATGTACTCCTTGCCGAGAAGGCACGGGGTGGCTGATGCGAATGGTACATAGAATAGAGCATGGCGAAGCTGTTCCGGGTGATCTCGAGAAGCTCCGTTCGATTGCAAAGAATATTGAAGGTAGGACGATTTGTGCACTAGGCGAAGCAGCGGCTTGGCCGGTAGCGGGATTTTTGAAGCATTTTTATGATGAATTCGAATACCACATTAAACATAAAAAATGTATGGTGGCGTAATTATTATGATTGAATTTGAAATTGATAATAAAAAAGTCGAAGTTGCAGAAGGAGGTATGATTATCGAAGCTGCTGACGCAGCGGGTATATACATTCCACGTTTTTGTTATCATAAAAAATTAACTATCGCCGCAAACTGTCGTATGTGCCTCGTCGAAGTGGAAAAGTCTAAAAAACCTTTACCCGCCTGCGCAACACCCGCTATGGCAGGGATGAAAGTATTTACCCAGTCTTCAATGGCAGTAGAAGCTCAAAAGTCAGTAATGGAATTTTTGCTGATCAATCACCCGCTAGATTGTCCGATATGTGACCAGGGCGGTGAATGCGAATTACAAGATCTTTCGCTTGGCTATGGCAATGATATTTCCCGGTACTATGAGGGTAAGCGGTCGGTTTTCGATGAAAATCTTGGCCCTCTCATTTCTACTGAAATGACCCGATGTATTCAATGTACAAGATGCGTTCGTTTTGGAAGCGAAGTGGCTGGTATGCGGGAATTGGGTGCAACCCAGCGGGGCGAAAATTTAGAAATCACTACTTATGTTAATCACACCATGCAATCGGAACTTTCGGGTAATATTATCGATCTCTGTCCGGTGGGAGCATTAACCTCTAAACCTTATCGTTTCTCTGCGCGTGCGTGGGAGCTTAAGCAACACTTGTCCGTCTCTCCACATGATTGTGTTGGATCTAATCTTTTTGTGCATACAAGAGGATATGAATACAATGACTATCGTATGGTAATGCGGGTAGTTCCTCGCGAAAATGAAACAATTAATGAAACTTGGTTATCAGATAGAGACCGTTTCAGTTACGAAGCAGTTCGTAGCACAGATCGTTTATTGACACCTAAAATTAAGCGAGAATCAGAATGGGTGGATGTCGATTGGACCACAGCATTAAATTTTGTAGCAGAAAAATGGCGGAATATTATTGAAGCCCAAGATGTTTCTCAGATTGCCGCACTCGCGTCACCCAACTCCACAGTTGAAGAATTTTTTCTTCTACAAAAACTGTTACGAGGCTTAGGTTCAAATAATCTCGACCATAGAATTCGACAGTTAGATTTTAGCCAACAAGAAAATTATCCAAGTCATCCAGAATTAGGCGTGACACTCCCAGCACTGGAAAAAATGGAAACGTTCTTGATCATCGGCTCTGATGTGCGAAGAGAGCAGCCCTTGGCATGCCATAGAATTAGAAAGGCAGCGCTAAAAGGGGCACAAGTCACCTTTGTCAATCCTATTGATTATGATTTGAATTTTGAGCCCACCCACAAAATGATCGTTCCTTCTCATTCTATTCCGCGCACACTTGCAGGCATTGCAAAATATCTTTTAAGAAGGAAATCAGACCTAGATCCTTTCTTGGCTGATATTGAGCCATCAAAAGAAGAAATGAATATTGCTAAAAAGCTTCGTAAAAATAAAGGAATTATATTACTTGGCATTCATGCAATTACCCACCCTCAAGCCACCTTAATACGGGTTTTAGCGCAACAAATAGCGGGGGAATGTATATTTGACTTAGGATGTTTGAGTGAAGGTGCTAATGCCGCAGGTGGCTGGCTATCCGGAATGTTACCTCATCGGGGACCTGCGGGAACTGTTGTAGAAAACCCTGGATTTAATGCATCCGAAATGTTTTCGCAGCGACTTAAAAGTTACTTATTATTAAATATTGAACCCGAACTAGATTGTGCGAATTCAATGCGGGCAATGGAGTCATTAACCAATGCTGACTTTGTAGTGGCTATGTCCCCATTTATGACCGAGGCGCAAGAACAGTATGCCCATGTGCTACTCCCTATCGCACCTTTTTTTGAAACAGCAGGAACACTTATTAATGCCGCTAATTGTTGGCAATTTTCCGATTCTGTAACCCGTCCTATGGGTGATGCAAAGCCCGCTTGGAAAGTTCTGCGGGTACTGGGCAATTTATTTGAATTAGAAGGATTTGATTATGTAAAACCTTCTCAAATTACTAAAGAGCTCGAGTCGATGATCGAGTCTATTCCTAGAAACACTACATCGCTGACATTAACAGCAAATCAGACCGCTCAGTCAGGGGCTGGCTTAATCCGCTTTTCTGAGTGGCCAATGTATCAGATAGATAATTTAGTGCGTCGTGCCACTTCGCTACAAGAATGGTCTCAAATCGAAAATCAAGTGGCTATTCGTATAAACAGCAAAGTAGCGCGTGAACATGATTTTCAATCCGGTGAAATTATTTCCGTGATCCAGGATGAATCCTTGCTTGATTTGCCAGTGATAATAGATGATCGAATCGCAGGTGATTATGTCGTCGTTCCAGTCGGTATTTCAGAAACAGCAGGTTTTGGTGAAAACATGGGTCAGATAAAGCTACTAAGAGGGCGTAGTAAATAATGGAGAGTCTATTAGTCCTACTTTGGGTTCTAATAAAAATATTTGCTATCGTGCTTCCCTTGTTAGGCGCAGTTGCCTATTTAACATTGGCAGAACGTAAAGTAATTGGGTACATGCAAGCCAGAATTGGCCCTAACAGGGTCGGGCCGCTAGGACTTCTGCAGCCGATTGCGGATGGGCTTAAACTATTACAAAAAGAATTGATTATTCCCAGCGCCTCAAATCGTTACATGTTCATTGTTGCCCCCATTCTTTCGATTGCACCCGCACTAGTAGCATGGTCTGTGATACCTTTTGATCAAGGATTGGTGTTAGCGAATATTGATGCTGGGTTATTATTTCTTTTTGCCATGACGTCGCTTGGCGTGTATGGGATTTTGATTTCTGGTTGGGCATCAAATTCAAAATATGCTTTTTTTGGTGCATTACGTGCTGCTGCCCAAACAATATCGTACGAAATTGCAATGGGATTCTCCTTAGTTGGGGTATTAATGGCCTCCAATAGCATGAATCTTCAAGAAATAATTTTGAAACAAAGCGGCGGCATCTGGCATTGGTATTGGCTGCCATTGTTGCCATTATTTGTTGTATATTGGATTTCAGGAGTGGCTGAAACAAATCGTGCACCTTTTGACGTAGCGGAAGGCGAATCTGAAATTGTGGCGGGTTTCCATGTGGAATATTCAGGCATTATGTTTGCAATATTTTTCTTGGCTGAGTATGCAAGCATGATTTTAGTTTCTACAGTAGCTGCGATTGTGTTTTGGGGAGGCTGGTTGTCGCCATTTCAAGGTATACCTCTCCTTGAGTCACTGACGGCTTTTATTCCTGGTATTGTTTGGTTGATGGTGAAGGTGAGCATGTTTTTGTTTTTATATATTTGGATGCGAGCCACATTTCCACGGTATCGATATGATCAAATTATGCAGTTAGGTTGGAAAGTTTTAATCCCTGTTACCCTAATTTGGATTTTTCTAGAAGCATTAGCGATCATGTTCAGAATTGGTCCATGGTTTTCCTGATAGACTTCCGAATTTCGTTATAAATTGAGATAGTATGAAGAAGACACTTAAAGATTTTGCTAAACGTTTTTTACTCCTGGAATTACTCCAAGGTCTTAGAGTAACTTGGCGTGCATTTTGGGCAAAAAAGATAACTATTCAATATCCTGAAGAAGAAACACCCATCTCTTCTCGTTTTCGAGGAATGTTAGCACTTCGCAAATATCCTAATGGTGAAGAGAGATGTATCGCATGTAAATTATGCGAAGCTGCATGTCCGGCATTAGCTATTACTATTGAAGCTGCGCCAAGACCTGATGGTTCAAGAAGAACTACACGTTATGACATCGATGCATTCAAATGTATTTATTGCGGATTTTGTGAAGACGCTTGTCCCGTAGATGCTGTAGTTGTAACACCTGAAAGCCATTTCACTATTCATGATCGTGGCGATAATATTCTAACCAAGGCAAAACTGCTGGCGGTAGGCGATAAATATGAAAAGCAAATCGCTGCAGCGCGAGCACAAGAGATAAAAGGTACAGAGCAATGAATTTTCAATTAATCATTTTCTCTATATTTTCAGCCATTTTATTGTTTGCGGCGGCGATGGTTATTTTTTCGCGACACCCCGTCAGAGGCGTTTTATTTTTGGTGTTGGCTTTTTTCGCAAGTTCTATTTTATGGATGCTGCTCGAAGCGGAGTTCTTGTCATTAGTGCTTATTTTCGTCTATGTAGGTGCGGTTATGACCTTATTTTTATTTGTGGTCATGATGATAAATATTGATCTGGCACCCCTGAGCGAAGGCTTTGTGCGTTATTTACCTTTAGGCTTATTAGTGACCGGGATGACGGTCGGTATGATTATGTACGCCTTGAGTCCGAAACATTTTCCTTTAGGTGTCACGGCAGTGCCCGAAATTCATCCCGGCAACTATAGCAACGTAAAAGAATTGGGCAGTGTGCTCTATACGCAATATGTTTATCCATTTGAAATAGCTTCAGCATTATTATTAGTGGCGATTGTGTCTGCTATCAGCCTTGCGTTTCGGGGGCGGCGACCTGACAGTAAGGCGCAAAAGATTAGCGAGCAAGTGGCTGTCCATAAAAAAGATCGTTTTTATGTCGTTAACATGAGATCAGACCAACCATGATACCTTTATCTTATTATTTGATTGTAAGTGCCATTCTATTTGGTATGAGTTTAACGGGTATATTTATAAACCGAAAAAACCTTATCGTGCTTTTAATGTGCATTGAGTTAATGTTCCTGGCCGTTAATACTAATTTCGTGGCCTTTTCCCAATATCTACACCAGGTTTCGGGAGAGATTTTTGTATTTTTTATTTTGACAGTAGCCGCTGCGGAAGCTGCAATTGGATTAGCCATCATCGTAGTACTATATCGCAACCGCAAAACAATTAATGTTGAAGAATTAGATTTATTAAAAGGGTAGGGCTGTGCAAACATTGGTACTTAATTTAGCAATAGCTACTATTTTATTTCCTCTGGTTGGCGCCATGGTAGCCGGTTTATTGGGTAAAAAAATTGGGCATCAGGGAGCTAGTTGGGTCACGATTAGTGGCATGGCCCTATCACTAATTTGTTCCGCAATTTTATTTAAGTTATATATTTTTGACCATGTGCCAATTACGAATGAGACGGTATTCACTTGGGGTTTCTCGGGTGCATATACTTTCAATGTAGGGCTATTAATAGATCAAATGACTGTTCTTATGATGGTGACAGTTAATATCGTCTCTTTATTAGTCCATATTTACAGTATTGGTTATATGGAGAATGACCCAGGGTACCAACGTTTTTTTGCTTATATGTCCCTATTTACTTTTTTCATGTTGGTTCTGACTGCAGGAAATAATTTCCTGGTATTGTTTTTTGGATGGGAGGGCGTAGGGCTTGTCTCTTATCTATTGATCGGGTTTTGGTTTAAAAAAGAATCCGCTGCTCAAGGAAGCTTAAAAGCATTTCTCGTAAATCGAGTGGGTGACTTTGGTTTCATACTTGGAATTGCGGCAATTTTTGATTATTTTGGAAGCTTGGATTATGCAACCGTGTTTGCCATGGCCCCCGGCTTGAGCAGTACGATGGTGTCTGTAATGCCCGGAGTTCAGTGGTCTCTCATGACCTTAATTTGTATCCTTCTCTTCGTCGGAGCAATGGGTAAATCCGCGCAGATACCGCTGCATATTTGGTTGCCTGAATCCATGGAAGGTCCTACTCCCATCTCTGCCTTAATCCATGCTGCTACTATGGTGACAGCGGGAATTTATATGGTGGCTAGAATGTCGCCTCTTTTTGAATTATCCCCAACTGCCTTAGGTGTCGTACTGGTGTTTGGTGCGACGGGAGCCTTATTTTTAGGGTTATTAGCACTTGTCGAAAACGATATCAAAAGGGTAATCGCTTATTCAACCATGTCTCAGCTTGGCTACATGATGGCTGCAAACGGAGCCTCAGCCTATGCCGCCGGCATGTTTCATCTGGTCACTCATGCATTCTTTAAAGCGCTACTCTTTTTAGCGGCAGGTTCTGTGATCATTGCCTTACATCACGAACAAGATATGCGAAATATGGGTAACCTAAGAAAATACTTGCCCATTACTTACATCACATTTTTAATTGGCGCCTTATCTTTAAGCGCTATCCCACCTTTTTCAGGTTTCTATTCTAAAGATTCAATTATTGAAGCCGTGCAAATGGCGACCCACGTACCCGGCGCGCACTACGCTTATGTGTGCTTATTGTTAGCCGTATTTGTTACGTCCCTTTATATTTTTCGCGCGTTATTTTTAACTTTCCACGGTAAAAGCCATGGTCATCATGATGAAGAAATAAAAGAGCCTCGCTGGGTTGTGTTAATTCCACTTATCGTATTAGCGGTTCCTTCTCTGGCTCTGGGTATCGTGCTCATTAAGCCGATTTTGTTCGCTCATACGCCGATTCTTAGTAAATCTATTTATGTGGCGCCCGATCGTGATGTGTTAGCTCAAATGGCACATGAATTTCATGGTCCATGGGAAAGTATTGGACATGCTTTGTTAGGTTTACCTTTTTGGCTGGCAATTGCCGGTATTGTCTGTGCCTGGGTCTTTTACATACGAATTCCAGATATTCCGGGGAAAATACAGCGACGCTTTAATTTAATATACAAAATATTAGTGGATAAATACGGGTTTGATAGATTTACGGATTTAGTGTTTGTGCGTGGAAGCCAGAAACTGAGTAAGGATCTTTATCAAGTGGCGGATATGAAAGTCATCGATCATAGTATTGTGAATGGTACTGGCCGTGGGGTAGCGAGATTGGCAAGCATATTACGCCAAGCGCAATCCGGTTATCTCTATCATTATGCATTTGCCATGATTCTTGGGCTTTGTGCTCTTTTATTTTGGATGTTGTTAGCCTAGCAGGATACAGTCAATGTTAGAAAATTTTCCCTTATTAAGTTTCCTGATCTGGATGCCAGTCCTAGGTGGAATTCTCGTATTAGCTACCGGGAGTGAGAAGCATGCCGAGCAAGCACGGATAATTGCTCTAACAGTGTCCCTTATTTGCATATTATTGTGTGTGCCGCTTTATTCATCTTTCAATATATACACAGAAAACTGGCAGTTTCGAGAACATTTAGTCTGGATTCCTACTTTGAAAATCCATTATGACCTCGGGGTGGATGGCATATCAATGCCTCTCATTATATTAACGACCTATACCACATTACTTGTAATTCTAGGTTCATGGAAAACTATAAAATATAAAGTCTCGCAGTATTTAGCGGCCTTTCTCATTATGCAAGGCATGATCATTGGTGTGTTTGCTTCTTTGGATTCAATTCTGTTTTATGTTTTTTGGGAAGGAATGTTGATCCCAATGTATCTCAGTATTGGAATCTGGGGCAGTGAGAATCGCTCCTATGCAGCAATCAAGTTCTTCTTGTATACCTTTTTAGGTTCGGCGCTGATGTTAGTGGCGCTATTGTTTTTAGGTTTAAAAGCGGGAAGTTTCTTTATTCCTGACTTTTATCCTTTAAAACTCAGTTCAAGCGAACAGCTTTTGCTATTTTTGGGGTTCTTGCTTGCCTTTGCCGTAAAAATACCGATGTGGCCCGTGCACACTTGGTTACCTGATGCACATACCGAAGCACCCGCGGGTGGGTCTGTAATATTGGCAGCACTCATGCTAAAAATAGGGGGTTACGGATTTCTAAGATTTAGTTTACCTATCACACCGGATGCCAGTCATTCATTAGATTGGTTAATGATAGCGCTTTCCTTGGTGGCCATCGTATATATTGGTTTTATAGCACTCTCACAAACTGACATGAAAAGACTCATTGCTTATTCTTCGATAGCACATATGGGCTTTGTGACGTTAGGTTGCTTCATGCTCTATATTATATTTTCCCGTACTGGGAATGTTCAAGAGGCGTATATAAGCCTTGAGGGCGCAATGGTGCAAATGATTTCCCACGCATTTGGAGCGGGGGCTATGTTCCTCGGCTTTGGGATGCTTTATCAGCAATATCACACTCGACGAATAAAAGATTTTGGAGGCATAGCGAACACTATGCCCATTTTTTCGGCATTTTTTATGATTTTTGCCATGTCGAATGTGGCTTTGCCCGGAACTTCTGGTTTCGTGGGAGAGTTTATGGTTATCTTAAGCGCCTTTAAAGCAAGTATGTGGATAACATTCACGTGTGCGTTAACCTTAATCATCGGGGCCTCCTATACCCTTTGGATGTATAAGCGAGTATTTTTTGGCCCTGTTGCCAATGAAAAAGTGGCTTCTTTAGTGGACGTAGGATGGCTTGAAATCGGGATTTTCATTCTTTTAATCATCCCTATATTTTTTATTGGTCTTTATCCAAAACCATTATTAAATGTGTTCCATTCATCAATAGGTCACTTATTGGAGCTGGGATTACGCAGCAAACTTTGATTTGAGCTCATGCTGGGTTGAGGTTTTTTTTCTCCCGCTGGCGGGAGAAATGCCCCGAAGGGGCAATGAGGGTGGAGAGTTTGGGGGGCTGTTTTGTTTCCTTGTTGCCCTCAGGTTGGGTTGAGGCGTTTTTTTCTCCCGCTGGCGGGAGAAATGCCCCGAAGGGGCAATGAGGGTGGAAAGTTTGAGGGGCTGTTTTGTTTCCTTGTTGCCCTCATCCGTCCTTCGGACTTTTGTCCTCAGGCCACCTTCTCCCGCGGAGCGGGAGAAGAGAGTTGGACTTTTTTTATTATTAGAGGTGGATATGAACTTTGTGCCTGCATCTGCAGAAATACTTATATTGATCATGGCATGTGTTACCCTCTTATTAAGTGTTTATCTTAAACGCCCCGTATTAACTCATGTCCCTTATTTCATTGCGCAGCTAGCATTGATTGGGGCAGCAGTTATTACCATAAACCAGTTTGGCAAACCTACGCTTATTGCTCTGAATGGTTTTTTCATCCAAGATAATTTCTCTGTCTTACTCAAAGTCATTATCTATGTCTGTGGATTTTTAACATTCCTGTATTCGCGACAATATCTGCGCGAAAAACACATGCCATATAATGAATTTTACGTCCTAGGACTTTTTTCCATTCTTGGCATGATGATTTTAGTTTCTTCCTATAACTTTCTCAGTTTGTTTTTAGGATTGGAATTAACGTCATTGCCTATTTATGCGATGATCGCTTTTAAAAGAGACTCTGGTATTTGTAGTGAAGCGAGTATCAAATTTTTTATTATTGGCACCATGGCGACGGGATTGTTGTTATATGGATTGTCCATGCTTTATGGTGCTACCGGTTCGATTCAGATGGATGAGGTAGCCAAAGTTATTGCTGCCACTCTTACTGAAGGACGGCTCATTTTAATCTTAGGATTAGTTTTTGTAGTCGTAGGAATTGCCTTTAAGTTAGGCGCGGTGCCATTTCATATGTGGGTACCCGATGTTTACGAAGGCGCACCGAGTGCTGTAACGCTGTTCTTAGCAAGTGCTGCTAAAGTCGCTGCGCTAGGACTAGCAATTAGGCTACTGGTATTCGCGATGCCTGGCTTATTGATTCAGTGGCAACAGCAGTTCATCGTCATCTCTATTTTGTCCATTGCCATGGGAAATATTATTGCGATTGTGCAAACAAACTTAAAAAGAATGTTGGCTTACTCTTCTATTGCACATATTGGGTACATGAGTTTAGGTCTGGTCGCGGGGACGCCCCAAGGATACGCTGCGGCGACCTTCTATATGATTTCATATGCCATTATGACAGTTGGAGCATTTGGCTTGATCGTTATTTTGAGTCGTTCCGGATTTGAGATGGAAAGCATTGATGACTTTAAAGGTTTAAATGCGAAAAATCCTTGGCTCGCTTTTATGATGCTCATCATAATGTTTTCGTTAGCAGGGATTCCGCCTATTGTTGGGTTTATGGCCAAAGTGGGGGTGCTTGAAGCGTTGATAGAAGTCCACATGGTTTGGCTAGCCGCCGTGGCAATTGTATTTGCTATTGTTGGCTCCTATTACTATTTACGAGTCGTCAAGGTAATGTACTTTGATGAACCGGATCTGCCTGGCGTAATCGTATGCCCACTTGATATGCGTATAGCAATGACAGTGAATAGTCTAACCGTGCTGCTCCTTGGAATTTTCCCAGGAATATTATTCAATCTCTGCCATGCCGCTTTCTTTAACCTAAGCTAAAACTCAATTATTAACCCTATTCTCCTCTGGAAATTAGGGTTAATGCAATTAACTCCACTTTATTCACTATTACTGTTGAATTATCTTCAGTTTTTCAATAGAATCCTTTGATTAGTTTAAGTGACGCGGGGTGGAGCAGCTTGGTAGCTCGTCGGGCTCATAACCCGAAGGTCGTAGGTTCAAATCCTGCCCCCGCTACCAAATTCAACAAAAAAATATGGGCTTCGTGCCCATTTTTTGTTTGTGGAGTAATATGTCTTTACCGCCAACTACACGTTTGGGTGATATCATAGCCCCGGTTATTGAGCTGCTGGGTTTTGAATACGTCGCATGCGAATTAGTGCCATTAGGGGTGCGGATGGTGTTGCGGATATATATTGACTCCGAAGAAGGTGTTACGATAAGGGATTGCGAAATTGTCAGTCGCCAAGTGAGCGCAGCTTTAGATGTTGAAGACTCTGTAAAGAGCAAGTATTTTTTAGAGGTCTCCTCTCCAGGGTCAGACCGCTTGCTAGTCACTGAAGCGCATTTCCAACGTTTTATTGGACATCGTATTAAAGTTAAATTGCGACATTCTCGCAATGGTCGGCGCAACTATAGTGGATTATTACAGGCTGTTCTAGACGGTAATATCACAATGGTTGTAGATGGTGACGCCTATGTTTTAGCTGTTTCTGATATAGAGAAAGCTAATTTGGCACCTGAAAGTTGAGGTTTGCATCATGAGTAAAGATATCTTATTAGTCGTTGATTCGATATCCAATGAAAAGGGCGTCGAAAAAGAAGTCATATTTGAAGCCATTGAAGCTGCCCTAGCCACCGTAACCGCCAAGCGTTATCCCGATGAGGTGACTATTAGAGTCGCGATTGATCGAAAAACGGGAGATTATGAAAGCTTTCGTTACTGGACCGTAGTAGAAGAAGACAACGAAGAATTTGACCCCAGTCGAGACTTGCTTTTAAGCCAAGCCAAAGAATTAGATTCTGAGCTAGAAGTGGGTGACGTGGTTGAAGAGCCTATCGAATCCGAAGATTTTGGCCGAATCGCTGCCCAACAAGCTAAACAAGTTATTATTGATAAAGTACGTAAAGCTGAGCGTAAAAAAGTAGTCGATCAGTATCGTAAACGTGTAGGCGATCTCTTAACCGGGATTGTTAAGAAAGTGATGCGTGACGCCATTATTTTAGATTTAGGTGAAAATGCAGAAGCTATTATCCTTCGAGAAGAAATGATTCCACGGGAAATGGTCCGTAGTGGTGATCGTCTTCGAGCTTATTTATATGCAGTCAAAGAAGACAAAAGAGGCCCGCAGTTACTGTTAAGCCGCACCCGTCCCGAAATGCTGATGGAATTATTCAAAATAGAAGTTCCTGAAATCGCAGAGGAAGTAATTGAAATTAAATCTGCCGCTAGAGATCCTGGATCTCGAGCAAAAATAGCTGTGAAAACCAATGATGGACGCATTGACCCTATCGGGGCTTGTGTTGGAATGCGTGGTTCACGTGTTCAGGCAGTTTCAGGCGAGTTGGGTGGTGAACGTATCGACATTATCATGTGGGATGACAATCCGCCTCAATTGGTTATTAATGCTATGGCCCCTTCAGAAATAGCATCAATTGAAGTAGATGAAGAAACAAAAACAATGGATTTAGCCGTTCGAGAAGATCAGCTTTCCTTAGCGATTGGTCGTAGTGGCCAAAATGTACGTTTAGCGAGTGAATTAACGGGCTGGACCCTCAATGTTATGTCAGAAAGTGAAGCACAACAAAAAACAGAACAAGAATCTGAACGCTTTAAAGAACTCTTCATGAAACAACTTGATGTAGATGAAGATATAGCAAGTTTATTAGTTTATGAAGGCTTTACAAGCTTAGAAGAAATAGCGTATGTCCCTGTAAAAGAATTATTGGCAATTGAAGACTTCGATGAAGATATCGTCAATGAACTTCAAAATAGAGCAAAAGACTCACTGCTAACTAAGGAGTTAGCAACAGAAGAAGAGCTTTCTAGAGTAGAGCCCGCCGCTGATTTATTAGAAGTATCTGGGGTAACTCGGGATCTGGCCTATAGTCTTGCGCGACGAGGAATTGTGACGCGTGAAGATTTAGCAGAGCAATCGGTGGATGATATTTCGGATGTCCAAGGAATAGATGAGAAGACGGCAGCGAAGATAATTATGTCTGCTCGCGAGCACTGGTTTACAACAAAGTAAAAATTTACATATCGGAATGGCAACATCTATCTATGCGCCAGATTTTAACGCAAAAAATCCATCACCAATGCTTATGCCACTAAGTGTTATGGATTTTTTGCGTTAAAATTTTGGTCTTAAATAAATGTCTTATTCTGAGAAATGGTTAAAGAGGGGTTTATGGCAGACGTAACTGTTAAACGGTTAGCTGAAGATTTAGGCATCACCAATACTGATCACCTATTATCTCAACTTAAAAATGCTGGGATCCAAGTGTCTGGTGAAGACAGCACAGTCACTACCGAGCAAAAACAAGAACTACTTTCTTATCTAAAAAGAACGCATGGTGCAGAGGAAAAATCTCAAGCGCCTAAAAAAATAACGTTAAAACGCACCACCGTAAGTGAGTTAAAGGGCGGAATTCATAAATCAATCACTAAGGTGAAAGTTCGTCGCCAAAAGACCTACGAATCGGTTGGCAGTGAAGAAGAAGTCGAAGAGATTGAAGCCCCTGAAATCGAGGCACCGGTTCAGGCAAGTGAACAAGAAGCGCTCGCAACAGACGCCTTGGGTCAGATAACGTCAGAGCAGGTGACAGATACAGCGATGGTAGCTGAGGAAGCGGGCGCGCCTATCGAACCCGCAGCAGATTCAACGCAACCTCCCCGTGATGATAAGGGAGAGGCTCGTCATGTAAAGGTCGACGAGAAAGAGGAGCGTCCTCTTAAAAAAGCGAAGAAAATGGAAAAACGCAAATCTAAAGCCGCTCGCATATCTCAAGAAGACTTTTCGTTCGTAGAAGAAGATGCTGAATTTATTGATACCTCAGTTTCATTTAGGAAAAAGCGAAAAACGGGCAAACCAGTACGCGAAAGAGAAAGCTCAGCGTTTAGACGCTTAGAGCAAGGTTTTGAAAAACCCACCGCCCCTGTCTTCCGAGAAATTTCCCTTCCAGAAACTATCACTGTGGCAGCGTTGGCTCAAAAAATGTCAGTTAAAGTGGCTGAAGTAATAAAAATTATGATGAAGATGGGCGCAATGGCAACCATCAATCAGGTTATCGACCAAGAGACCTCCGCTATTATTGTCGAAGAAATGGGACATAAACCTAAGCTTTTGAAAGAAAATGCAGTTGAAGATTTTCTCGTGCCCGGGATGGAACAAAAAAGTGCACTCAATCCCAGAGCGCCAGTGGTGACCATTATGGGTCACGTGGATCATGGCAAAACCTCATTACTCGATTATATTCGCAGCACCAAGGTTACCAGTAGTGAAGCAGGGGGCATTACCCAGCACATTGGCGCATACCATGTGAATACTGAAAAAGGCATGATTACATTTTTAGATACCCCGGGGCACGAAGCGTTTACCGCTATGCGAGCTCGAGGTGCGAAATCAACTGATATTGTGGTTCTTGTAGTCGCAGCAGATGATGGAGTTAAACCTCAAACTGTTGAAGCGATTCAACATGCTAAGGCAGCAATGGTGCCTATTATTGTCGCAATCAATAAAATGGACAAACCTGAAGCTGACCCTGAGCGTGTAAAAAATGAATTGTCTAGCTTTGACGTCATTGCAGAAGATTGGGGCGGCGACACTATGTTTGTGAGTATTTCTGCCAAGGCGGGTACAGGGATTGAAAGCCTTTTAGAATCCATCTTATTGCAGGCCGAAGTGATGGAGCTCAAGGCATCCGACACAGGCCCTGCCAAAGGGGTAGTAATAGAATCGCGATTAGATCGTGGACGTGGTTTTGTTGCCACGATTCTTGTTCAAGAGGGTAGCCTGAAAAAAGGTGACATTCTCTTAGCGGGAGGCGTATACGGTCGAGTTAGAGCCATGATTGGTGATGATGGAGTCCCCACAGAGGCAGCCGGTCCATCGATACCAGTGGAGATTTTAGGTCTCTCTGGTGCGCCGAATGCGGGCGATGACGTGATCGTTGTCCCGACTGAAAGAAAGGCACGAGAAATTGCATTATTTAGACAAGGAAAATATCGAGAGGTAAAATTAGCGCGCCAACGTGCAGCGAACCTTGAGAATATTTTTGAACGCATGAATGAAGGTGTGGTCAACACATTAGCCATCGTATTAAAAGCGGATGTGCAGGGTTCGTTGGAAGCAATTAGTGATGCATTAACAAAGTTATCAACCAATGAAGTAAAAGTTAACATTATCGCTAGTGCTGTGGGCGGCATTACAGAATCGGATGCAAATCTTGCTATCGCTTCTAACGCTATCATATTAGGCTTTAATGTTCGTGCTGATCAAACCGCTAAGCGACTTGTAGAAACCGAAGGCGTTGACCTGCGATATTACAGTATTATTTACGATTTAATCGACGAAGTAAAAGCGGCATTAAGCGGATTATTGGCACCAGAATATCACGAGAAAATTGTGGGTCTGGCTGAGGTTCGTGAAGTTTTTCGATCTTCAAAATTTGGCGCAATTGCAGGTTGCATGGTTATCGAAGGCCATATTAAACGCAATTTACCGGTTCGTGTATTGCGAGATAATGTGGTGGTCTATCAAGGTCAATTGGAATCGCTGCGTCGATTTAAAGAGGACACCTCTGAAGTGCGTCAGGGCATGGAATGTGGTATCGGGGTAAAAGATTATAACGATATCAAAAATGGTGATCATATCGAAGTCTTCGAAACTTACGAAATTACCAGGAAAATTGCTTAATGCTTACGTCCAGTTGCCACGAAATTTGCATAGTTTCGTAGCCTGGATGAAGCATGGCGAAACCCCGGGTTTTTGCCCCCCAAATCTAGGAACTCGAATTTCACTTCGCTAAATTTAGGATTCTGTAAGCTTTAAGCAAATAGGCTTGCATTAGTTCGCCAATAGTTGGCAATAATTTCATACTAGAGGTTTATAAGTGGCGCATAATTACGATCGTCGTTTACGTGTGGCAGATTTGTTGAAGCATGAACTTGCAAAGTTGATTCTAGGGCAGAGTAGGGATCCACGTTTTGTCTTCGTTTCAGTGACAGATGTTGAGATTTCGAAAGATTATGCCAATGCCAAAGTTTTTGTAACCATTCTTAACGATGAACAAGTTAATGAAATTATTTTGGCTTTAAATAAAGCCGCGGGATTTTTTCGTCATGAATTAGCGCGTGCAGTGAATCTGCGTACCACCCCTAAATTACATTTTCATTATGATGATACTATCCGTCAAGGACAAAAAATCTCTCAACTACTGCAAAAACCGTCAACTGATTCCACCGAGGAGTAGTATTTATGAGCAACCGCCGCCGAGGGCGTGAAATCAGCGGGGTTCTGCTGTTAGATAAACCCATTGGATTAACGTCGAATCAAGCATTAACCACCGTAAAAATTATTTTTGGTGCTAAAAAAGCAGGTCACACAGGGAGTTTGGATCCCCTTGCTTGTGGTATGTTGCCCATCTGTTTTGGTGATGCGACCAAGTTTTCCCAGTTTCTACTGGAGGCTGACAAACAATATTTAGTTGAAGCTAAATTAGGTATCCGCACCAAAACGGGCGATGAAGAAGGTGAAGTTATTGCGACCCGAAAAGTTGCCGTAGACGAAGAGCAGATAGAAGCGGTGCTCACTAATTTTAGAGGTAAAATTGAGCAAGTTCCGTCAATGTACTCTGCTCTTAAATTTCAGGGCAAGCCCCTATATTCCTACGCCCGACAAGGTATAGAAATAGAAAGACAAAGTAGGCCTGTAATGATCAAGGAGCTGAAGCTACTAGAATTTAATGACGACATCCTCAAAATTAGAGTGGCCTGTAGTAAGGGAACTTATATTAGAACGCTTGTAGATGACATTGGCGAGCAATTGGGGTGTGGGGCGCATGTCGCTCTATTACGTCGCACTTATGTAGAACCTTATCAAGACACCATAATGATTTCCTTGGATAATATAAAGCGAGAGCGAGAAGACCGAAATATTCTAGATGAAATGTTGCTCCCCATTGATAGCGCTTTGAGCGCCTGGCCCCAAGTGGTCTTGACCGAGTCTATTACGTATCATCTAAAACAAGGACAACCGGTGCTGGTGCCGCGAGCACCGACCTCGGGATGGGTGCGTTTATATGATAATGATGAATTCTTGGGTGTGGGTGAAATTTTAGATGATGGGCGAGTCGCTCCTCGTCGGCTAATAACCACAAAAACAGCTAAGTTTTGATAAAATAGATATTATCTGATAAGATGCTTGGTTTTTCCCAATCTGTAAATGACAGCGGATGGGTTCAATTCATTAATTAATTTGGAGATGTGTATGTCATTAAATGCAAAAGAAAAAGCAACAGTAATCGAAGAGTATCGTTTGTCAGATGATGACACTGGATCCCCTGAAGTGCAGGTAGCCTTGTTAACAGCAAGAATCGCTAAGTTAACGGGCCATTTCAAGGCGCACAATCACGATTTTCATTCACGACGTGGTCTACTGCGCATGGTTAATTTACGACGTTCTCTTTTAAAATATCTAAAGAAGATAGACCTTGAGCGTTATCGTAACCTCATTTCACGTTTAGGATTGCGAGCATAATTACGTTCTTTATCTAGTCTAGGCTTAAAGCCAAAATTGAAAAATAAGGTGGTATCAGTGGTAAGTTTCAAAAAACAATTTCAATATGGAAATCATATGGTGACCCTGGAAACAGGAGCTATTGCTCGGCAGGCGTCGGGTGCGGTAATGGTGCGCATGGGCGATACCGTCGTTCTGGTGACAGTCGTCGGCGTGGCATCGAGTGAACCACGCGATTTTTTTCCTCTAACTGTTAACTATGCAGTTAGAACTTACGCTGCAGGTAAAATACCAGGAGGTTTTTTTAAACGTGAAGGCCGCCCCTCTGAGAAAGAAATTCTTGTCTCGCGTTTAATCGATAGACCACTGCGCCCCTTATTTCCTGATAGTTTTAAACATGAAGTTCAAGTAATCGCGACTGTCCTTTCCATTGATAGCGAGGTCGAACCTGATGTTCCTGCTATCATTGGTGCCGCAGCCGCCTTAGCCATCTCTGGTATCCCTTTTAATGGCCCTATAGCGGCTGCGCGAGTGGGTTATGCTAATGGCGATTATTTATTAAACCCAAGCACCACCCAGTTGGGAGAGTCTGATTTAGATTTGGTTGTCGCGGGTACAAAAAATGCCGTATTAATGGTTGAGTCACAAGCAAAAGAATTGTCCGAAGAAGTGATGTTAGGCGCAGTGATGTTTGGTCATGAGCAAATGCAGGTCGCGCTCAAAGCGATTGATGAGCTGGTGGCAGAAACAGGTCAGGCTCGTTGGGACTGGCAGCCCGCCCCTGCAAATGAAGCGCTTACCCAGGCAATTATCGATCTCTGTAAAGACCCCCTAATTAATGCTTACAAAATCCAAGAAAAACAAGAACGTCGCAATAAACTTAAAGAAATGGCTCAAGCAGTTAAAGAAAAAGTTTGCTCAAAAGAAGAGTATGTAGGGTGTGAAGCAGAAGTGATGAAAATTGTGTCAGAACTGGAAAAGAAATTTGTTCGTGAACAAATTATTTCTGGTAATGCCCGTATTGATGGCAGAGACACTAAAACCGTGCGTCCTATTCAATCCGAAATAGGTTTTTTACCTAGAACTCACGGATCAGCCTTATTTACCCGCGGTGAAACTCAGGCCATTGTAGTCGCTACCTTGGGCACCGAGAGAGATGCGCAAGTTATTGATGATGTCGGCGCTGAGCGGCGAGATGCCTTCTTATTGCACTATAACTTCCCTCCTTATTGTGTGGGTGAAGTAGGACAATATGGTTCTCCTAAAAGACGCGAAATAGGCCATGGCAATTTAGCTAAACGTGCATTAATTCCTGTGATGCCCTCAGCAACTGATTTCCCGTATGTTATTCGTGCTGTATCAGAAATTACTGAATCAAATGGTTCCAGTTCAATGGCGACGGTTTGTGGTACCAGTTTAGCGTTGATGGATGCTGGGGTACCGATTAAGTCGGCTGTTGCAGGTGTTGCAATGGGATTAATCAAGGAAGGTGATCGTTATGCTGTTTTAACCGATATTCTAGGAGATGAAGATCATCTCGGTGATATGGATTTTAAAGTAGCAGGTACGGATAAAGGTATTACCGCCTTACAGATGGATATCAAAATTGATGGTATAACCAAAGATATTATGGACGTTGCCCTCAATCAAGCGAAAGACGGACGGCTACACATTTTGGGTATTATGAAGAATGCAATAACCCAACCACGCGAAGAAATTTCTGATTTTGCTCCTCGTATTGTTAGCTTCAAAATTAACCCTGACAAGATTAGAGATGTTATTGGTAAAGGCGGTGTAACTATCCGTGAAATAACAGAAACCACAGGGGCTGTTATTGATATTTCTGACGATGGCACGGTAAAGGTTGCTGCGGTAGAAAGGGAAGCGGGTGATGAGGCGCGTCGTCGAATTGAAATGATCGCTGCAGATGTTGAAATTGGCCAAATCTATGAAGGTAAGGTTGTAAAAATAATGGATTTTGGCGCCTTTGTTGACTTTCTCCCAGGAAAATCAGGTTTAGTGCACATTTCCCAAATTTGTCAGGAGCGAGTAGAAAATGTTCAAGACAAACTACACGAAGGCCAACAAGTAAGAGTAAAAGTGCTCGAAATAGATCGTCAAGGACGTATCAGATTGAGCATGAAAGAAGTGGAGCAACAATCACAAGAGGCAAGTGCTTAAACTAATTGGCAGTGCTTAAAGTGGCGGGGATTTTCTGAGTCGATCTCAAGAGTAGGTATCTCCGCCGCCATCTTTGCACTCAGGGCACTACTTATTTCAGTAGTATATGTATTTACAAAATCAGTAGTGTATTGATTATTGTTATTGAGAAGGGTAGCGAGCTCTGTGCTCTTTAAGCCCTCTAAGCCATTTTGTGCCAGTCGAGTAAGAATGCCTCTTAATGTCGTACTTAAGTATAGTGAGTGCGTTTTGACAGTACTTAATAGCTGAGCTGCATCGGTCGCTATATCTTTCATTCAACATCCTTCGTTAGCATAAAAAGTTATCGTTACTGAATGATAACGAATAAAGATGAATTAGACTATTGGGCAGTAAACGCAATAGAATGAACCTTACCCTGCGTGCTGATATAATTACAAGCTTCTGCACCTAGGTCATTCAAATTTGACTCCAATAATGACACTGCCCTGTTTTTCTCGAAGGTAGTATGCACCGATTCATTGATAAAAACAGCCCCTCCATTTTGTAACTGTAAGTCAACTGCATTAACACGCTTAGTAAGATGGGTGACTTTTCTTTGCAATTGATTATTAAGTTTGGGGACGGAACTTTTTTCGCGAACTCTTCCCCTATCTAGTCTGCCCTCAATTACTTTTATTGTCGTTTCGAGCGTTCGTTTCTCTTTATTCAGTTGTTGAGCTTCTAAGGAAGCAGAATCCCCTATTCTCTTATTCAAACTTTTAACTTGCTTGTTTAATTTCTTAAGCAAGTAATTAACGGAAGATTTACGAGGGTCTACTAATGCAATGGTGTCAAGAGCAGTTTGTTGTGCCGCTTTTAAATGTATCAGTTTTTCCTTTTTCTGCGTTAATTTGGTGGACTTCTGCTGAACATCCATGAGTATTTGGGATGGAGCGGTAGCCTCAACAAAAATGTTATTGATCCTAGATAACAAAGGAAATGCTTGAGCAAATGTAGGTTTTAGTGCTGGTCCAACTGTCTGAGAATGATGCTGATAAAAAACTTTAAGAGCCTGTACCTGCTTGCTACAAAGAAGTGAAGCCGCATCCCCCTTCTTGAAGTCTTTTAGGGCGTAACCTAGGGCCTTCCCGTCTTGAGCTTGATAATGTAAACCCAACAATGTGATTTTTGTTTCTCTCATATATTTATCATTCACTTGTTGCAGCAACTTAGGTGCAATACCCATATCTATAAAGAATTGCTTCTCAGCATCTGTGAGTGATTGTGCCGAATTTTTTTGGTAAGCAGTTCTGATTGACTGGAATTCAGAAAAGGGATCGGGGTATGGGAAAAATGAAAAGCGCATGTTGTTACCTGCTAATCTAGATGATGATGACTAATTATAAGCCATTGACATTAAGAAACTCTTATGTGGGAGCACTTTGCAATACAAATATAGGGCAACCCCATCACCCCCCCCTGACAACATTTGAGGCTTGAATTTCCCTGGATTTCGCTACGCTACATCCAGGCTACTTTGAGTGTTGTAGTCTGGAGGAAACGAAGTGTTTGATGCGGTTGCCATGGTACAAATAAAATAATGCAGCTTTCTAATGAAATAAGATTTCTTTAAGGCAATGCACATAGAATAGCGCTACTACAAATGAATCTGGATAGGTGGGTATGACTACTTCAAAAACTGAACATCCTAATGTTTCCTTAATTTCCAAGGTAAATGCTTCTTCAGAAGAAAAAGTATTCAATGCGCTCACAATGCTGATGGATGACAGTCTTACTGAAGAAAGTGCAGATGCGGTAAGCAATAAAAAATCATTGAAAAAATATTTTAGTAATTTCCCCGATTCCTTTGTGGAAGGAATAAAACTGCTGTTGCAAGAGGACATTAAACTCCTCACGCCGCAAAAGTCACCTACAAGCGACGATTCAATTATTCCCCCCGGCGTGCCAATCCTGTCTGCTGAAAAGTACTTAGAGAAGAAAACTAAAATAATTAATTATTTACTCAATTTTTTCGTAGAACTAAAGATCAATTTTGCAGCATTACCTGTAAATGTTTTAGAAGGCTACCATGCAATTTTAGGACTGTTCGGTAATTATATTTATCAAAAAGAAATGGACGATGACACGATCGAATCGTGTAAAAACGCTTTAATGTGTTTTATGCTATCTGGCATTGAACATAATGCTCCACTCAAAAAAAGCTGTTACATGCGCTTAGCAGGAATTGAGCTGGGGATGCCTACCAATTTTGATATAGAAACACTCGCGAAAGAATCGCCAGAGGCGTTTATCAAATTATATAGTCAACTAACTGATATTATGGAGTTAGATTTATCCCACGCTAATTATCAATTTGAATGTTTGAAACTTCATACCTTTGCTGCTATTGCTCATTCTGCGATAGCGCAACATGGCTTAGCTCAACAAGCAAACTCTCACGCAATTAAAACACTGCACAGATTATTAGAAACACCTAATGTGCTCGCGCACCAAATTATCGCATTCGCTAAGTCCCATTTTATAGATAATTTCGATGTAGAAGTTTTCATCGCTCACTATTATCTAACTCAAAAGCATCCGCAAGGAATTAATGCAATCATCAGGGCAAAACAATTATACAACCTTAAACAAGATGATAAGTATCAGCAAGTGTCTGTCCATTTATTAAGTTATTTGTTGGTGACCAGTTCAGATCCTACTTTTTATGGAGAGGGAATAAAATTAATTATGACCCATCAGCAAAGTTCTCTTGTCTATTTAGAGCGTCGTTTAGGAAATGATCTTATCTCCGATGGTAAACTGACACTCGCTAAGATTTATTTTGCATTATCAAATGCTAACAATAGCCAAAATTTAGCAAAGGAATATTTAGAGCGCGCCACTGAACTTTGTACAGTGCTTATAGAAAAAGATGGCAGTGCTGTTGCACACTATCTGTTGTATCAGATAAACAAGAGCCTAGGTAATGTTGGATTATATGAATTATTTGCTGGCGCGTTGGGTGTTAATGAAGCTTTACAAGAGTTAACTACGCTTGCAGAGGGGGGTGATTCTAAGGCTCGTTGTTGGTTGGGCGTGGTTTACAGACATAAAGGTCGTGAAAATCCAGCTAATTATGCTATTGCAGCGGCACATCTCATCCAATCTAATACAGATTATGCACAATATTGTCTAGCTGAAATGATTTATGAGAAAAAGGTTGAGCATGCAGTTGATCTACTAACCCTTCTTGAGAAAACCCTTCGAAGTCCGCTTGACTTTGTGAGGGATCAGTCCTTAGAGTTATTAGAAAAATGTACTATGGACAAGACAAGTCCTTACTATGCTCGGGCGTGTTTAGTATTGGCTGAAACTTTACAATCAACTATAAAATCGCTAAGCAACGATCGTGAAAAATTTTTAGCTAGTCTCAAAGCAGCCAAGTATTTTTCTTTGTATCACGATACCCATCCCGCTGATTATACTCCGTTTGTTACACCCCTCATCGATCCGTTAATTAGCAATAATTTCATGCCGAGCAATTACTTAGATCTATTCCTAAAAACATATAGTCAGGCTAATCTTAAAGACACTTATACTGCAGATAACTTAAAATTTATCGCGGCAAAATTACACGCGCAAGCAATTTGCTGCGATCGAATTTATCCAGCCCTACTTAGTAATGAAGCCCTCAGAGGTCATTTAACGGATGCACAGCGAATTACAGCCTTACATGCGACAGTAGGACATTTTGATAACGATCAGCATTCCATGTTATTAACCACCTTCTTACAAGAGACAGTTGATCCTAAACCCTATGAAGATTGGCTAATATTAAATTCCTTGGTGTTGTGTCATATGGTCCAAAAGTGTCCCTTGTTAAATAATAATGAGGCATGGATTAAATTCTTAAACACGACAAAAGTTATTGAGATTTTAAAGGATAATGAATTATTACCGAATGAAAATAATAACAATAATTACATGTCTAAAAGTAGGACTCACTTCTTTAAACATTCAGGCAATATTAGACCTGAGCCTTTGCAGCATGTGTCGTATATAAATAGAAAATTATATATCGCCGGATTACTTTTTGATCGAAGATCATCACTCAATGAAAACAATGAAAGTAATTTAGAGGAAAAGTTAACGACATTGAAAATACTCACTGAAACATTTAATCAAGTCACTAATATTGATGAACTCAACGTCTTTACGAAGCTGCTTGCTAACTACCCCGAGTTCGAATCAGAGCTAGGGAAGCCGACTAGCCCCCCACAGCCATGATCGCTTGAGGAAACTGGAGATAGCTAGAAAAACCGCTACACTATAATGATTAGTACTCACTGAAGTATAAGGAAGGTAGCGCGCAAATGGAAAATATATTGCAATTTACTCAAGTGGGACTTTCTGATGCCCCCAAGGTAGGCGGGAAGAATGCGTCGCTGGGGGAGATGATCCGACATCTCACTAAGATAGGCATTAATGTGCCTGATGGTTTTGCGGTTACCACTTCTGCTTATAAAAATTTTCTTTCTCAAAAAGGTTTAGACAGCAAAATTTATTCCTTGCTGGAAAATCTTAATACCAATGATATTGCATCCCTTGCTAAAGTTTCTTTAGAAATCCGCGAATTAATTCTAAATACGCCATTTCCGGCGCCCTTAATTGCGGATATTCTTGAGGGGTATGATGTTCTGGGTAGTCAAGAAGACATCAGCGTTGCGGTGCGCTCTTCGGCAACGGCTGAAGATTTGCCAGGATCCTCCTTTGCCGGTCAGCAAGATTCTTATTTGAATGTGCGTGGAGGCGAGAATGTTCTAGAGGCTATTAAACAAGTATATGCCTCATTATTTACCGGTAGAGCGATTGCATATCGAACCCACCATGGTTTTGACCACTCTAAAGTGGCTATTTCAGTAGGGGTGCAAAAAATGGTGCGCAGTGATGTGGGCACCAGTGGCGTTGTTTTTACTCTGGATACAGAATCTGGATTTGAGCATGTTGTTTTTATTACCGCTTCGTATGGATTAGGGGAAAACATAGTCCAAGGCGCTGTCAATCCTGATGAGTTTTTCGTGCACAAACCTACTCTACTGCAGGCTAAGCATGCCATCATTAGAAAGAATCTAGGGAGTAAAACCACTAAAAAGATTTATCGAGAAGAGCGTGATTTTACCAAAACATTAGCAACGGTTGAGGTAAATGAATCAGAACAAGCCCGTTTTTGTCTGTCGGATGTCTCTATCCAGGAATTAGCTCATCAAGCCATACAAATTGAAAATCATTACCAACGGCATATGGATATTGAATGGGCCTTGGATGGCATGGATGGCAAGTTATATATTGTTCAAGCGCGGCCTGAAACTGTAAAAAGTTTACATAAACAAAATGTTATCGAGCGTTACCGGCTAATTCATCGCGGTGAAGTAATTGCGCAGGGCAGAAGTATCGGCGATAAAATTGGTCAAGGTAAGGCGCGTGTCATAATGGATCCTAGAGACATGCAGATTATGCAAACCGGTGAAGTTTTGGTGACCGACATGACTGACCCAGACTGGGAACCGGTAATGAAGCGTGCTGGCGCAATTGTCACTAACCGTGGCGGGCGAACTTGTCACGCCGCCATTATTGCCCGTGAGCTGGGCATTCCTGCCGTAGTAGGCTGTGGTGATGCTTCCGAAAAAATAGGAGTGGGCCAACCTTTAACCGTTTCCTGCGCTGAAGGCGAGACGGGTTATGTCTATGCTGGACTGCTTGCGCATGAAGTAGAACAGATTGAAGTTGATAGTATGCCTCCCTTGCCTATTAAAATTTGTATGAATTTGGGTAATCCTGAAAAGGCTTTTAGCTATCAAGCTATTCCCAATGAAGGCGTGGGTTTGGCTCGTTTAGAGTTCATTATTAACAACATGATTGGTATTCATCCTCGCGCGTTACTGGAATTAAATTTGTTGCCTCTTTCTCTTAAAAAAACAATTGAGGTCAAGACAGGTGCTTATGAATCGCCCATAGAATTTTATATTGAAAAACTACGGGAGGGTATTGGCACGATCGCTGCGGCATTTTACCCGAAACCCGTAATTGTCCGGTTCTCTGATTTTAAATCTAACGAATATGCGAATTTGTTAGGGGGTTCATTGTACGAACCCAAGGAAGAAAATCCGATGCTAGGATACCGCGGTGCATCGAGGTATCTGTCTGCACAATTTAGAGAGTGTTTTCGATTAGAATGCATTGCCATTAAACGGGTTCGTGAAAATATGGGCCTCACTAATACCAAGGTAATGATTCCGTTTGTCAGAACAGTTGATGAGGCCAAAAATGTTAACTGCTTGTTGGATGAATTTGGATTAAAAAGAGGCAAAGACGGTTTGGAAGTCTATATGATGTGTGAAGTTCCCTCCAATGCAATATTGGCGCAAGATTTCCTGGAACATTTTGATGGCTTTTCAATTGGATCAAACGATTTAACCCAGCTAACTTTAGGTCTTGATCGTGATTCTTCCTTAGTGGCTTCTCTCTTCGAGGAAAGGAATGCCGCAGTCAAATCACTTTTGCATAATGTGATTCAAACCTGTCACCAAGCAAAAAAATATGTGGGAATTTGTGGTCAAGGCCCCTCTGATCATCCTGATTTTGCCCGATGGTTAATGGATGAAGGTATTACAAGTATTTCCCTGAGTCCCGATAGTGTAGTGAGCACTTGGATGTACTTGGCAGGTAAGAAGCAATAACCTAATCGATTTTACGATAGGGAACGTATTTTGGCTGCCACGCGCTTTTTTCAATTAGTTTTTTAAGATCAATCTCATCTGAAATTTGTGCTAAGCCTTCTTTTCGCGCTTGTTCCGCCACAGCGAGTGCGATATGTTGGCTAATATTTCGGATATCATTCAAATCCGGCAATATACTCCCTTCTCCCGTGGTAATAGCAGGGGAGCACTCGCTCAATGTCTTTGCCGCCATCCAGATCATATCATCAGTGAGTCGCCTGGCCTTGGTAACGGTCACTCCCAACCCAATTCCTGGAAAAATATAAGAATTATTACATTGAGCAACAGGGAAGGTTTTGCCGTGATAATGCACATCTTCAAAAGGACTGCCGGTCGCAATCAATGCTTTGCCATGGGTCCAGTTTAAGAGATTTATAGGAATTGCTTCTGCTTTTTCGGTCGGATTAGATAGTGGAAAAATAATAGGCCTATCGGTCATTCCCGCCATAAGTTCGACAATTTCTTGGGTAAATGCACCCGCTTGAGTCGAAGCGCCAATCAATATAGTCGGCTTTACGTATTTAACTGTTTCATAAAGACCCAGTTTGCCTTTTGTATTAGGTTGCCATCCCGTCGTTTCCTGTTTGTCACGCGCGTATTTTTTTTGAAAAGGGAGGAGGTCGGGTATATCCGCGGTGAGCAGACCTTGTTTATCTACCAGCCAAAACTTGGTGTTAGCTTTTTGAGGCTCCAGGCCCTCTCTTATCATTGCATCATATAATTGGTCAGCGATGCCAACACCCGCTGTTCCGGCACCAAAGATGACAATGCGCTGATCATTTAGGTGGGATCTTGCAATTTTAATTGCTGCTAAAATCGCTGCCAGTGTTACCGCACCTGTACCTTGCATGTCGTCATTAAAAGTGCACAATTGCTCACGGTACATTTCTAAGTTACGTCGGGCATTTTCGCGTCCAAAGTCTTCCCAATGAAGCAAAGCAGTCGGAAATTTTTTTTGAATAGTGGTCACAATAAGCTGGATAAAATCATCGTACTCTTTGCCGCAGATGCGTGGATGACGCCATCCATAATAAAGTGGATCATTGAGTAATCGTTGATTATTAGTGCCCACATCAATTTGAATAGGCAACATGCGATAAGGATTTACACCTCCGCATACGGAGTAAACCATGAGTTTTGCAATAGGAATCATCATTCCACAAGCACCTTGATCTCCTATGCCCAGAATGCGTTCGCCATCGGTCATAATGATAAGATCAATCTCGGGGTTTAGGCGATTATCGAGAATGTTTGAGATAGCCTCTCGCTCGGGAAAAGAGAGGTATAAACCTCGGGTGCGTCTAAATTGCAGACTTAACTTTTCTACCACTTCACTCATGGTTGGAGTGTAGATAATTGGCAACATTTCTTTTAGATGATTCTGAACCACAAAATAAAACAACGTTTCATTTTTATCGTGTAGATCATTTAGGAAAATATTTTTATTGAGGTTGGATCCCGCTTCTGAATACTGTTTATAAATACGGTCTGCTTGTTCTTCTATGTTTTCAACATTATAAGGCAGCTTGCCAAGTAAATTAAATTTGTGCCTTTCCTCCGAAGAAAATGCAAATTCTTTATTAAGTTTTGGTGCATAAAGTAAATCGTGACCAGTGAGAGGCGTTTCTATAAATTGAAGTTCCCCATATTCATCGAAGATTGGCCTATAACTTAGCATAAATCCTCCTTGTGCTAGTCATTGGATTGTTAGAGCTACTTGGCTAAGGTGAGAAATTCGGAGCGTATATAGCTATCTTTTTTGAATAAACCTAGCATCATTGAAGTTTTCATTATGGAGTTTTGTTTTTCAACTCCCCGCATCATCATGCATAAATGTTGCGCTTCAATAATGATGCCTACCCCTTTCGCTTGGGTTACATCCATCATGCACTCTGCGATTTGTTTGGTTAATTTTTCTTGTACTTGCAGTCGTCTCGCATAGTAATCAATGATTCTTGCAACTTTCGAAAGACCTATAATTTTTCCATTTGGCACATAGGCCACATGACATTTGCCAATGAAAGGCAGGAGATGATGTTCGCAAAGGGAATACAATTCGATATCTTTTACGAGCACCATTTCGTCCATGTCAGATTCAAAAATGGCACCGTTAACAATTTCTTCGAGAGACTGATTATAACCACGAGTTAAAAAACGTAGCGCAGTTGCGGCACGCCTGGGGGTGTTCGCTAAGCCGTCTCTACGCGTGTCTTCACCTAGATTCTCTAGAATATCTTCAAAACTTTTCTCAAGTGGATCTTTATATACAGGAATAGAGGGGGTATCGATCTCTTCTGCAGACTTATTTAAGGGTAGATTATCAAGCATAATGTTTTTTAGTAAGTATGTTTAAAGATTGGCTAATTTATCACGAGAGTTGCTCTGTAACAACAGAGAAATGCCGCGTTACCCCGGTGGCCAGAACATTTGTCTGCCCCCTAATAGATGGAGATGAATATGGTACACTTCTTGTCCGCCTTTCTGATTGCAATTAAATACTAAACGATACCCGTCAGTAGCTACTTCATATTTCTCAGCTAACTGTTTCGCAACGATAATCATTGATCCTACTAAATTGGCGTTTTCTTCATTGAGGTCGTTTAGGGTGGAAATATGTTGCTTTGGAATGATGAGTTTGTGACATGGGGATTGGGGCCTTATATCATCAAAGGCTAAAATCTCCTCATTCTCAAAAATAACATTACTATCAATCTTGCGACTAACGATTTTGCAAAACAGGCAATCCATACTAAACTCCTAGATGTTTAAAGAGGTTTTCACTATTTAGATCAAAGAGATGTCTCAATTCTCTACCCGACAAATCGTGACTAGGTCGTCTCATAACTTGTTCGTAGACGGCAGCGAATGGAGCTAATTTTGTCCAGTACCAGGATAACCATAGAATACCAGCTGCTTTAAGGCTATGTTAATAAATTTTAGCTAAGATGAGTTATACGAATAAAAAGAGGTTTTTTTGATGGCTTTAGAAGATTTGCCAGACAACCATACACAACTCGAAATGGCCATTCGCAGTGGCAATATTACCCAATTTGATCTTCTTCTCAAGAAATTAACGGAAGACGACATCTATTTCCTTTTGACTGGAATACATGAATTACAGAATAAAATATTTCATTTATTCCTCATTCCCGATCCTAACAAATGGTATTTAAGTCAGGAAGAAGAGGAAAATAGAGTTACAATGTGTTCCGATTTTTTGAGTTTGGATCAAATTGCTAAGAGCGAATACTTCCTCAACTCATTGAATACGCTTAATAGCGATGGCCTCACCCCCCTGCATCTTGCCATCAAATTAGGTTATACCGCGATTGTTGATAAATTATTGGCATTAGGTGTGGATATAAGCCTAATGGTCGAAGGAGGTGAAAGTACCTTAGAAATGGCGGCGAAATATCAACCTGCTCTTTATAAAAAACTGTTGAAAAAACATACGAGTCTGCAAGAAAAAAATTCTTCAGTAGCTCAAGGATATAGCTGTGAACAACTGCAGCAAGCCAATGATATTTATCTTAACCAACTGAAAAAGAAGAAAATTTCTGAAGGTTTCCTCGGTTCTTTAATGACAATAGCTTGCCCTACTGGCGCAGTGTTTGCGTTTAATAACTTACCTCTATTGGAGTGTTTCTTTGCGCTTCTTATACCAGCCGTAGCAGTGGCATGGGTGGGTCTTGCCCTAGGAGTGGTTGCGGGAGGGATCTTTCTTTATGCAACTTATAGTAAGTCATTGCTGAAGTATGGGGCTCATGCCCAGGAAATGGTAACAATAGATTCCACCAATGCACAAATCGCACGGTTAACTGCAGAGTTAAAAGCCACCTCGGACCCTGCTCAAAAAGAAGCGCTCTCTAAAAAATTAGATGCTTTACATGGCCGTGCTGAGAACATTACTGAAATAAATCAAATTGATTCTAAGTGGGCTACTACGAGAGATATTTTTGTCACTCGAGCTATGGGGGGCGCGAGCTTTGTGTGCGCATTTAGTGGTTTCTTGGGGATTTTGGGTTTCTTTTCTCAATTTCTTCCTGCAGCCGCTACCACGGCGATAGTATTAGCTGGAATCCCCATCGTAGGCTGGGCTGCCTTAGGAGTAGCGGTAGTATTGGGAGGCGTGGTTGCTTATTGGGCCTATAAACTGAAGTTCAAACCTCTTTTACAGCAAACAAGTGATGCAAGGCGTGACCTTCATACCATGAAGTTCAAGGCGCATCAGGCGCGTTGTGACTATGAAGAAGCAAAAAAGCTATCTATGGAACAGGAGAAGACTAAAAAAACAGGGCAAGGACTTGATACCAAGGGTATGCAATTAAGATTTAGTAAAGAAGTAACCCCTGGTCAAGAAGAGGATGTCAATCTTTCCAGTGACCAATCAAATTCCGCTGTCAAAACTCCGGGCAACCCCATATCATTTGAGCAAGCTTACCAAATAATGCAAAGAAAACGAGAGAGAGTGGGCGAAGAAAATTACAGCGGTGAAAAGGAGAATCCCCACAAATATGCAACCAGGTAAAGATAACTATTTGTCCTTATTAGGCATAGAGCTTTGGTGCCGTAAACCACCCATCAGCCAACCCTACCTTTATGAGTCCAGGCATTATAGTGACTTCACGGTCTCTTTATTGACAGATTTTGAATTAAACGGCCAATCAGCAGGTGCAGAGTTAGTTGCCGAGATTTTGACTTCTCTAGAATTGACGCTTTTAGGTCAGGCCCAATCTCTTACTTCAGAAAATCTCGATCAGCTTCAAAACGCCAAGTATATTCTAAATTTTGTGGGGCCAACTCTTAATATAGCGAAAAATTATGGGGCACATCTATCCCCTAAGATAATCCACAGTGAGCCTAAGCAGCTTTTAGCTTTCCCCTTAAAAAAACGGGAATTGTGGGCAAATTTACGTAACTTTACTTAGATCTTGAAATAAATTATTCTCGGGCTAGGCCAACCTCCACGTTGTCCCGGGACGATGGTAAGTAGAACCAATTTTTTGTCCAGTATAAAGTAACTAATCTATCGATAATTTGCGAGTTAAGTTATTGTTAATGAACACAGGTGTATAATACACCATGAACAAAACAGACCTTTCCAATTGTTATTACCTTGCTTTGATCATATTCACGTCCCCCAAAGGAGAGAATAATGTCTTTTAGTAAAAGTCGAGTTGCAGAAATTAATCAACAAGAGCTATCCGACGCGCTCGCTCTTTTTTTGCCGTTAGCGGCGAAAGGTGATACCGCTGCATCTTTCTCAAGGAATGCAGCAATACCTGCTCATCTCGCCGAATATTATTCTTGGTTTCCTAGTGTGATTCCTCATAAGTTCGTGGACGTTAAAATCCTGGAATTGAAGGCGCTGAAAGATGAGTTTCTTGCTGAATGGTTAGAGATAGAGGGTCTACCCGCTGATCAACAAAAAGAAGAAAAAGCCAAACGCCTTTTTGACTTAGAAAAAGAAATTTTTGAGCTAGTGGATAGTAGGTTTGGAGGTTTTCAGCAGGATATGATTTTTAGGTTGGCCAAGACTGCAGAGAAGACAGATTTTAATGAATATTTTGAGCACTACACGAAGAAGCTAGAAGAATTTTTACACTATTCAGCCCAAAAAAAATGCGTACGAGATTACAACCGGGCTATACAAATTGATGGCGTCGAGCCAGGGGAGATAGAAGGTTCAGAAAAAAAGAAAATGCAAAGTTTTGAGGAGAAATTAATTGCAGCGGGGATTACTAACAGAAGATTGATAGACTTCTTCCTTACCTATTCCGGTCAAGAGACTTTGACTGCGGTGGGCTATTTTTTTGTCTCAAGACAGAAGTCGGCTCTTTCCTTAAACCAGAGGGAGTTGATAACTAGTGAGAAACCCACACTGACACTGAATATTGTCAATGATAAAGATAATGATGATTCTGCCATAGTAACGCTTCTGTCAACCGAGAATGAATTCTATGGGGCCCCCGTAGGACGAGCGGCGCCTGCTAAAATCTTACAAGATCCTCAGTCTAAAATATTTATTCAATGTCGAGTTTCATTGGAAGGAACCTCGGATTACAAGGTTGAAGTACTCGATGGATGGCATGATCTCTATGATCCAGAAGTGAGAAAGAATTACATAAATACGCACAAAATAACGGTGCTATCTAGAATACAGCAGGGCGTTACATTAGGGGCTAATGACAAGCGCATCATTGATTTACTCTCTCAAAGTTATAAAAATGCGAATGGTGACTGGGATGAGCCGAAAATAATTTTAGCTGATCCAGGCACTTTGTCATTACTAATGTGGCATGATTTGCGCATTGCAAAATCCCTTGTGCAAAAACTCCCTAAGACATTTTTCACTCGTCCCCAAAATGAAATCGATACAGATTTCGAAATGATTAAAGCTAAACATCATTATTCCGCTACTGTTGCGAGTGAAATGGATAAATTCCGAGAGTTGATGAAATTAATCAAAGATCAAAATATTAACGGTATAAAGAGTGCATTAAAAACTAATCCCCAACAAATGTTATTATGCTTGCACTCTGTTAAAGCTAAACCTAGCCTGCACTTTATCCGAAAGTTGTTATCATATACTGAAATAAAAGCCAATCTTGATATTTCAGTTTTAAAACATTTCGCCCTTCAACATTCTACTTTAGCACACTCAATTCTTAGGCCGACATTGTGGGAGAGGTTTAAATTTAGCTTAAGAAATTTTTTATTACCAGAAAATAAACGCAGTAAAACGCCGCATCATCTTTTTGAATCACGTGATTTAAAAGAAGTCGTCGAGACTTTCCCTCAGTTTTGGACTACTTTATTTGGTAAGCCTAAAACTTTTTCTCCTTTTTCACTTAACTATAGATATAAGTTAGAAGGAGCGGAACTCGCTGAGTTAATATCAGTTAAAAATCCCCGTAACCAATCCTTCAAAAATTCTCTCAACAATATTACTCTGGATAAAAAATTAGAGAAAACGTTGAAAGATCATCACCCTGTCTATTCTATGTCTGAACAAGCGCAATATTTAAAAGAGTCTCCCCTCACACTCGATGACATTGGCAGTAAGGATGATTATCTTGGTTTGGTAGCAGGACTCACTGACGAAGAATTATCAAGTCTGTTCAAACATAAACTCAAATCCGTAAATTCAAATTATTTGATTAAAGTAATTGAAGACTTATGGACGGACGGCAAGAAAAACAAAAAGTGGACCCATGTTGCAGAGAAAAAAGCTGTGTTCAAAAAAATCCTTCTCTCCTTGATCGCGGACAAAGAAATTTACATAGAAAATTTCGTGGGGCAAATGGAAGGTAGAATGCTCCCAGCTAGAATTAAAATTACAGAATTATTTATGAATCCACCCTTTAGTCAGGGATATCTTTGTGAAGATACTTTAGTTTTAGCTCGGATTCGTTCAGAAGCTATTGAGGAAGGCGATAAAGCACACTTTCAAACAATTTCTCAGAAAAACAATAACCGACCTTTGTTGATAAAACACGGTAGCAAAGTCAGCTTGTACACTCTTTCACAGGGTGAATGGAAAACCATTGAACTCAGCGCAGCATTATTTGCAAAATTAAAATTTCCCCATAGAGGAAAGACCAGTGTAGTAGATAAAAAGACATTAACACCACCAATGTATAATGAGATCACGAGGCTGAAAGGTCCTGTATTGACACAAAAAAAAGAACAAGATCTTCAGGTAGAGTTGTTAAATAATGTCTCGATATTTACTGATTTATTCGATGCTCCCCCAATAAGCGATGACAGCATTAATAAAATTGCTGCTTCCATTGCTGCAGATGATGCTAAAGCGAATTTATTTGCTGAATTAATGAAGGTGTCTCAGTTCTGGAATTTAATTATTTCTTCCCCCACGCTCTTTCAAGCCATGCAAAAGTTATTTAATCATGAAACATTTAAAGCAGCTGCATTAAAGAACCCTGCATTGAAAAAACTTAATAAAAAATTGGGTGATCAAGCACCTTCACTGCCCACCACCAAGTCACATGTTACTTTTGCTGAGCTTAATAGTAATGCTATTTTCATCGCTAAGTTGCTCGAAATCCCTGGACTATACGATTGCTTTGAACAGCTGCGAGTGAGTTCCCAATTTAAAACTTTAATAAAGAATCAGCAATCGCAATTCCTTTTTAAAACAATTTGGGATTTAGCCAAAAATAAACCTGATCGTTATACGGTTGAGTTAGCTGCCCTATTACCCGCAGATGAGCTTATTAAATGGCTGAGCTACAATCCAAAAGAACGTGAGAGGTTCCTCAGTAAATTAGCTTCAAATTACACTCTTTATGAGCAATACACAATTGCTCAACATGATAGTGTTCCCGGCAGGTATTCTCCTTACGGCAAGTGTAACCCACCCACTGAATTTGATCTCTTCTTTTTGAAGAGTCTTGACCACTCTCAACTTTTAACAATGGTATTGAATAGTGAAATGTTTAGTGGGGTTTATTTTAATTATTTGAATAATCTTTCGGGTTTGGGTGATGCTGCTGCCCAGAAGAGATATTTGAGAGAGTTTATTTCTGGGCTGACTCCAACGGAGCTCGGATTGATTATTGCTAAATATCCTCAATTTCTTTACTCAGTAAAAGAAATAGGATGCCACAAGGATATTGATAAAAAAGTAATTGAGGCGATAAAAATCCTCCACCCTATACTTCTTGAAAGCTCTGTTCAATCAGCTAGAGCGCTGAATGATGGTACTGCCGAGGCCATTGCCAGTTTCAACAACAATAAAAATGAGATTAAAAATACAATAATCCAAACTAACGACCTTGCTTTGGAGTCATTACTTGCGGGTGAGCCATCACAAATTGGACTGCGAATATTATCCGAACTCAACAACAATCCTCCTAATAATAAATTAATAAGCTTTATGCTCTCACATCAAGCATTAATGTTCAGCTTTTTAAGCCAGAACGATTCAAAGCAGATGTTAGCTGTCGCAGTTAAATTACAAGATAAGCACCTCTCTGATGACTTAAAGCAATACATTAATATACTATTGATGAAAGCTATTATTGACCCTTCATTTAGACACGTAGTGATGAATAATAGTGAGATAGAAAAATTGTTCAGCGCAGTGGGGGATGAAAACTTAATTGCCCAACTATTGCTGCGAGAACCACGAGATTTAGGTAAATGGTTCAACGGACTTGAGCGAATAATGCAAGATCCTAAGCTTGTTAAAAAATGTTTGCCCATATTGGATAAGTATCAAAATTTCGGTGCTTGGTTACTCCATCAAGATAAAGAAAAGAGACAGCCATTTTATAAAACCCTCTCAGAACTTGAAACTCAAGATCGCAAACCATTTTATCCCAAGGAGACCATCGAAAAATTAATAGGTGCCTTTATAAATAGTGAAAAATTTCACTATGCAAGATCTGATGCTGGCGAGGTAGTAGATTGGCTGTTAGCCCAATCGCAGGAGGCGATTAAGGAAGAGCCTAGTATTCGAAAAATTCTTAATGAAAATGACGGCTCACGTAAAAACTTGTTCAAGCATGTTCCTGCCCGGCAATTTAGAGAAATGTTGACTATTGCATACCATGAACTTTCTCTTGATCCTAACTCTAAACTTGCCAGTGATATCCTTCGTCCCCCTTATCTCTATCATTTATTAGATCAAGGCTCACAGCAGGATCTCGAATTATTGTTTGGAAATTTTGATACATACAAACTCACGGAGAGTAAAACACTCGCCTATAAGAAATTGATCGCATTAACTCTCGATAGAAAAGACATTCGAGATAAAGTTTTAGCATCCAATGTGCTAACGCAGCAATGTTTAAACTGTAGCGTTGTAGAAGATAAGGAAGCAGCTAGAAATTTACTAATTGAAATTCTCAATTTACCTAATGTTCCCTCTTATATAGTAGAGATGCTTACTGGCGAAAATTCGGCCTATTTTGATTTGTTTGTCGAGCCTGGTAATAGCAACGGGCTGATAAAATTATTTTTAGCGACACTGAAGCATAAAAGTTTAAGTGCCCTTCAAACTAAGATTCTGGATACTGACTATTTTAAATTAATGTTCCCTGCTAATTTAAATCAAGGGGATGCAGTCAGAAATATTAATCCTCATCTTCAGCAACAATTGCTGATTGCACTGTTTAAATTGAGTAAAGAAGATAAGTTAAGTGACGCTTGCAGAGAATGCTTGAAAACATTGCAACTCCAAGAGGATGTCACCTACCTCAAACAGATTTTAGCAGGACTTTCTGCAGACGAATTGGTCGATCTTTTTCTGGCGGATGACGTTAGTTACCTCATAAATCGCCCAGCTCATTTCAGAGCACACTTCAGGGAGGATCTGCAAGATCGACTCCAAGAGGATGTCACCTCCTTCAAACAGATTTTAGCAGGACTTTCTGCAGACGAATTGGACGATCTTTTTCTGCCGGGTGACATTAGTTACCTCATAAATCCCCCAGCTCATTTCAGAGCATACTTCAAGGAGGCGGGTGAACTGCAAAATCTTATATTCTTGTATGCGAGTGAAGATAGGTTGGTTAGCCTTTTTAGGCAAAGCCCGGATTTAGCTGCTAGCTTTGCTAAAAAATCGCTGACTCAAGTACCGGAATCTTCTCTAACGATCCCGTTAAGGAAACGTATTTGCGAATCAAAATTAAATTTGGTAGATACTTTAATCACGCAGCTTCGGGGTGATAATTTTGCATTGCTACAATCATTAATGAAAGATGAAGAAGTTGCTGATAAATTCCTCTCTGCATTTGAAAGAAATCCGCAATATTTATTCACTGAATCTAAGGTTGAGATTGAGCCCGAGCCTGGTAATGATGGAAATAATATTTTATCGATCCAAGCGGATGCTAAACCTAATTCAAGTAACCCGCAGGACCAAACATTTGAGCCTGGCTATCAATATCTTTTCGAGCAAGGCTCAGCGAAGACGATAATCAGGTTGTTGGAAGTAGGAATCTCTGGCGGGTATAATCTGGTGGCAGAATATCTACGCGACCAGCTCTTGCCAGATGAGCAAGAGCTTCAAAATAATAATGCCGATGAAAATAAGATAGCGGAGAATTTAGCCAGACAATTGAATAATCCTGAGTCTGGGACTGCTCTTATTGAGGCTTTACTAAAATATTTTTCAATACAGGATTTTATAGGAATATTTATAAAACATCCTGACATAGATACTGCCTTTATTAGTTATTTTGAAGAAACTCCTGGCGCTCTAAGCAAGTTTATAGAGGATGCACCGGCAGATTTTAAGAACATATTTTTGGATTATTGGGTCGCAAGTAAGCAAATGCTTCGGCTATATTTTCTGATTAATAAAGAAGGAAATAATAACCTCTCCCTGCTTAACTATACTGATGAGTTCTTGCAGAGCGATGTGATTGGAAACAGGCAAAAATTATTACTGCATGTAAAGACCGCTGAAGAATTAGTAAAAATATATAGCTATGAAAGTGAAAAGGAAAAATCATCTCTACTATCATCTATTTTAGAGAGTTTAAAGAGCCCCGCCTTTAAAGAGAGATTTTTGGCTGTAACAGATGAAAGTGTTGTATGCGATATTTTAGAAAGGAAATCTCCTGCAGAGAATAATGATCAAGCAGATAATGATTTTATTAGTTCCTATTATCGTTCCTTCAACGAGGTATCAGAAAAAAATCACGCTATATCTTTTAGTAATGCGTTGCTAAAAGACACACCACCACCTTTTGCGCACAAACTGGGCTACATTTATACCCTAGGTTTAATGCTTAATAGTAATATAGCTCACTGTTCGAAACATCAACAACAGGGTAAAATTCTCACTCATTATGCAAGCTTTATTAAGACGCTTAACTTATTAGTAATGTTCAATGAGTCAGGCGATTTAGTTTTCAAAGATGATCAACAAAAAATTCCATTGAAGGTTGCGCAAAGATTTTTTGAGGCTAATGCTGTTTTCTTTTATAACAATAAATATAGCATTCATGCTCTACTTGAAAACCCTGCTATCGCTGCCTCAATAACAAAAACTATTGAAATCGATCCGGCGGGCAACCTAAAAAATGCCCATTATACTGACGCCCCTCCCTCTTATTACGCTCATATGGCACTCTATGCTTATTGCCAATTAAAAGATATTAACCAACAGTTGCAAGGTTCTCCTGGCCTACAATTGGCCTTTATGGCCAGCGTTGATTATCGAGGCAATGAGATAGTGTTTAAGAATACAAATTGTGCGGTTCCTCCTAAATACCGCGACCTCATAGCTTCCCTTTCTACTAAAGAGTCATTTTTGAGATTGATGGGACAGATAGCGCTTGATCAGAATGGATGTTTTGCGGTACAGGGAAGCGAGCCCATATCACAAGAGGCATTATCAACACTTAAACTCTACATCACCGCCAACTACCCTTCTATAGAGAGCATGGATAAATCGACTTTATCGCTCGCACTCCATATAGAAGTGGAGAAAAGATTTCCTTATCGCGATAAGTTAATAGCTGGTTTGCCCACTCTTGTTGAGGGTAGAACCCTTAATGAGGAGGAAGCGTTAAATTTTAGGCAGAGCCTTATTTTAATTGCTAGCACTCCTCCCACAGGTTTAGACCCGGCACCGAGTGAAAAATTATTGAGATTAATATCCCAAATAATAATGGATCCTGGTGAAAAAAATGTGGACTTACACGCCCCAAAGCTTTGCTTTAAACCGCGTGCTCGAACAGAAAAAAACGCAGAAATACCCCCGTATTGTTATAAATTTATATACGATCTAGATCTTTTTAATGGACAAGCCCTTGCAAAGAAATTTAATGGATTTGCAGAAAGGGGGGAGAATTTACAAAGAGCATCAAGGAAGATAGCTCCTATACCCGCTCAAAAATCCGATGAGGCATTAATAAGGGAACTATTAGGAATTCAGCCTGTCCTTGCAAATGAAAACCGCCGTAATAACAAAAAGGGGCAGCACAATCCCCATCAGTTTTTTGCCAAGGCTGCCCCTTCCCTCAACCCCGGTGACAAAAATTTACCAGAGGTGGCTCCAACTCCCGCGACTCTTCCAAATATTTATGGAGATCAATTTGAGGATAACGATAAGGGTAAGAAATCAAAGGATGTTAGCAAGTCGTTAAAAAATTCACCTTATACACCGACAAATATGGTACATCGAAGCCCTATAGTAACTGGAGCTCGAAGCCCGGCGGTACCTGAACATCAGAGCCCGGCAGTAATTGAACATCATAGCCCCGCAGTACAATCAGTAGGGAATTGAAACCAACCTTTCTCTAGAGAAAAGGTTGGTTTTAAGATTTAAATAGGATTACAGCACCCTGCTACGACAGTGGTAGGGAAAACCACATAGGCATCATATTGATAGGTTTGACCAGGGGTGCCATTCGTGCAACCCGTAGCGTTCTTTTTAACTAAGATCGTAACGGGTTTTCCATCACTTCCCTTAGCAGAAAATACTTGGAGTAAACCTGTAGTATCACCCACCGGGGCCATAGGGGTAACTGCTTTTATTTTGACATTGGAATCCTTGGCTGAAGAATACAGTATTAATTGCTTGGAAATGGAGAGATTCCACGTTGGTGTATTTCCTGAACAAACAAAGGCAGTCGCAGGGCTAGAAGTCACGGTGGTTGAAGTTGTTGTCGTGACAGGATAAGTCGTTGTATTAGTCGTATCAGTAGTGTCCGTCGTAGGAACTCCATTAGTAACCGGGGTGGTTGGAGTGACTACTGGCGTTGTGGTAATGGTGGGGCTAGTTGTTCCGTTTAAAGTATCACTAGATGAGTCAGTGGATGCAGGAACTGAAGTCACCGGACTTGTTGTTACTGGGCTGGTACCATTTTGACCGTAAGCCGATCCAAAAGCTAAAAAAAGTGCGGCACTTATGGGTATCACCTTTATCATTGTTTATTCCTCCTTAATTTTCTTGGCTTAATGCCTACTTATAAAAGGCAGTAAGAAAATTATAGCAGATACAAACCTTTCTAATGGGCGCTACTCAGTTACTTTATCCTCAATATTGTCAATCATAATTAAACGTGCTTGAAGTTTATTAATCGCTGTTTCAATTTCTTCAGCACGGCTCTTTTCCTGCTCAACGACATGGGGGGGCGCTTTTGAAACATAACTAGGATTGTTTAATTTAATTTTACATTTAGCTAAATCAGCTTCTAATTTGTGAATTTCTTTAGCAAGACGGGTTACTTCAGCCTGCTTATCTATTAAATCTGCCATGGGAATAAAAAGCTCTAAGTCTTCGACCAGCGCGGTGGCAACAGCAACCGGGATTTCTGTCGTCCAACTTATCTTATCTACCTTGGCAAGTGTTTTGATATAGATTGATAGCTCGTTAATTCGATCCTTCATTGCGGTATTACCCTTACTAAAGATCAATGAAATGGTGCGATTAGGCGCCACATTCATTTCACCTCGTATATTACGAATTGCTATCACGATGTTTTTGAGTAGCTCAATATTCTGTTCGGCCTCAAGGTCCACAGCAGGCTGATCATAAAGTGGATATTGCTCCAACATGATAGTATTACCTGCTTTCTCAATCACCCCTGCAACGCGTTGCCAAATTTCTTCAGTAATAAAGGGCATAAGAGGATGGGTTAACCGAAGGAGAGTTTCTAAGATATCAATTAAAGTAAAGCGGGTGCTTTCTTTATAAGTGTTTTCTTCCGTGGCATATAGTATGGGTTTAGAAAGTTCAAGATACCAATCGCAATATTCATTCCAAATAAATTCATAAATAGTATGTGCTAACAGATCAAAACGATAGCTTTGAAAATAATGATGAACTTTTTGAATGGTATGTTGTAGCTGACTTCTTATCCAACGATCCGCCAAGCTATAAACGCGGGGTGACCCCGCTTGTATCGTATGGGTTTCGGTATTCATTAGAACAAAACGTGCTGCATTCCATAATTTATTGCAAAAATTTCTATAGCCTTCTATTCGTCCTAAATCAAAACGCACGTCTCGACCTGTTGATGCCAGTGCGTAATAAGTAAAACGTAATGAGTCTGTTCCGTAGGCAGGTATGCCATCTGGAAATTCAGTGGTAGTCATTTTGGTGATGCGTGCTGCATCTTTTGGGTGGAGCAGATTCTGAGTGCGTTTTTTTAGCAATTGTTCGAGAGAAATGCCATCAATCAAATCAATAGGATCTAGGGTATTTCCTTTGGACTTTGACATTTTCTGACCTTCACTGTCTCGGATCAGTCCGGTAATGTAAACAGTCTCAAAAGGAATTTGCCCCTTAAATTTAAGGCCCATCATTATCATACGTGCTACCCAGAAAAATATGATGTCGAATCCGGTAACAAGGACGCTGGTAGGATAAAATGTGCGTAATTCTTGTGTTTCTTCTGGCCAGCCCAGCGTAGCAAATGGCCATAACGCTGCGGAAAACCAGGTATCTAATACATCGTCATCTTGTTTTAAGGTTACAGAAGGCGCGACATTATTTCTGCACCGTGCATCTTCTTCATCTTTACCAACATAAATATTTCCCTCTTCATCATACCAAGCAGGAATGCGATGCCCCCACCAGAGTTGGCGACTAATACACCAATCTTGAATGTTATCTAGCCATTGAAAATAGATTTTTTCCCACGTCTCAGGCACGAATTTAATGAGGTCGTTTTTAACCGCTTCAATAGCGGGGGTGGCTAAGGGTTTTGCGCGAATAAACCATTGAGTAGTTAAATACGGTTCTATAACAGCGCCGGATTTTTCCCCGCGAGGAACACTCAATTGATGGGGGGTAATTTGCTCTAGAAGATCGAGGTCAGCTAAATCTGCAACAATACGCTTTCTAGCTTCAAATCTATCTAATCCTTGATACGCCGGGGGGGCTTGCTCATTTATTTTCGCATCGATGGTAAAGATATTAATACGTGATAGTTCGTGTCTTTCACCCATAGCATAATCATTAAAATCGTGAGCAGGGGTGATTTTAACGCAGCCGGTACCAAAATCTTTGGCAACGCTATCATCTGCGATGATGGGTATTTTACGATTAACGAGGGGTAGAATTAAATTTTTGCCTACCAGATGTTGATATCGCTCATCTTCTGGGTTCACGGCTACTGCTACGTCTCCCAGCAGCGTTTCTGGTCGGGTAGTCGCTACGACAAGGTGGCCTGAATTGTCCTCTAAAGGATAACGGATATACCATAATGAACCGGTTTCTTCATGGGGGATCACCTCTAAATCAGAGATGGCGGTATGTAAGACGGGGTCCCAGTTAACTAGCCGTTGACCTTTGTAAATCAATCCCTCTTCGTATAACGTTACAAAAACTTGCTTCACCGCTTCGGTAAGACCTTCGTCTAAAGAAAATCTCTCTTGTTTCCAATCCACAGAGGCGCCCATTCTGCGTAGCTGCTGTTTAATGGTGCTATCTGACTGATCTTTCCAATCCCATACACGACGAATAAATGCCTCTCGCCCTAGACTGTGGCGAGTTAAGCCTTCTTTAGCTATCTGAAGTTCTACCACCATTTGAGTCGAAATACCGGCGTGATCGGTTCCTACCTGCCAGTGAGTGTTGAAGCCCATCATTCTATGATAACGGATTAAGGCATCCATAAGACTGATTTGAAAACCATGCCCCATGTGCAAGGTTCCCGTCACATTGGGAGGGGGCAGCATGATGCAGTAAGGCTTGCCTTCAAAACTAGGGGCAAAATAATCCGATTTTTCCCAGGATTGGTACCAGCGTTGCTCAATTTGTTCAGGTTGATATGTCTTTTCCATTACCGATCTCATGATTTTTCAGAGGGCAAAATAGTACCACAACAATTATTTATGAGCGAAAAGTATGTAGTTCACATTCTAATTTCTGGTATTCGCGGTACTTCAATCGATTAGCTTGTTTAATTTGCTCATCGTTATAGACCATTTCTATAATTCGGGAAAATTGCCCATAAAATTCAGGAATTGAAGGGGTAAGATTAATTAAAACCTCTTTAACCCTAGGAATTTTGGTGTGACTAATGAGGATAGGCGCCTCTTCGCCCATATCCTCTACGATATGGTGCGGCACAAAACTGTTAGCCCGAAAAGACCATAGTAAATCGTCGATTACCTTTGATTCGTTAAAACTTGAAGTGAAGACAAAGATAGGTTTTTTTAATAAAAAGACTTTTTCTACTAATTTGGCTAAGTAATGGAATGCATCATTTTTAGAATGATTGAGAATGTGGAAATCAATTCGTAGCATAAGGGCCTAGCTTTATAGACAACGATAATTATATATTAGACAATCATATATTCTCTGAATTAGACAAAAACTTAAAGATAAATCTAAAAATTTTACAAACCGGTCCTTCGCATGGGTCTTATTTTTCGTTATTTAGCTAAAGAGACATACATAACTATGTTTGCCGTAACCGGCATATTAGTATTGATATTTATGTCTCATCAATTTGTACATTATCTTAGCGATGCCGCTTTGGGGCGATTGACGCCTCAAGCTGTTTTGCAAATGATGTGTATTCAAATCCCTTTATTGCTCGGATTTATGATTCCGCTCGGGTTTTTTATAGGTATTTTACTTACCTACGGGCGGCTTTACGTCGATAATGAAATCACCATTTTTAATGCCTGTGGGATCAGCAAGTTTGAATTGCTGCTAAAAAGCCTGAGTTTTTCGACTATTGTCATTCTGGCAGTGGCAACCCTCATGCTGTGGGTAGAACCAAAAATGGCTTGGTATCGGGATCGAATTATTGCAAATGCAGTGGCTTCCTCCCCCATAGAGAAGGTTTCGCCTGGACGGTTTCAACAGGTGGGAAACTGGATTTTATATACGGAAGGGGTCACTCGAGATCATCAGCAAATGGCGAATGTTTTTGCCGCAGCCGTGCCTGCACGCAAAAAAAATGGGGATAAAATGCCTTCACTCGATGTAGTAGTAGCAGAAAAAGCTTATCAAAAAATTTCTCCCCTGAAAGAAACCTACATCGTACTGGCAAATGGCAATCGTTATTTAGGTGTCCCAGGAAAGAATGATTATCAGATGGTGCAGTTTAAAGAGTATGGGGTTCGTTTGCCGGATAAAATTCCGGAAATGCGCAGATTAGAAGAGTTTATGTCTTTTACAGAGCTTTGGCATCGAAGAAACCAGCCAGGCGGCGCCGCTGAATTTCAGTGGCGGATTGCTATGCCAATTAGCGTCTTAATCTTAACACTATTTGCTGTTCCCCTTAGTGAGGTGAAACCTCGGCAAGGTAGATTTGCTCAAATATTACCCGCCATCATCATATATATTATTTATATCGATTTATTGTTCTTAGGGCGCGCGTGGATAGAGAAGTCTAGGATTTCCCCTCAGCTGGGTCTTTGGTGGATCCACGCCCTCATGCTAGGGTTAGCCACGGTAATAATAATAAAAAAAATCAAACCCTCGTCTCACCCCAGTAGCAGCAAGGCAGTAGCTAAAGCCCCAAGGAAGGACTCATGAATATTTTAAATAAATATATTGGTAAAACGATTATCGGCTCCGTATTAACGGTACTCCTCATCTTGCTGGGGATTGAAAGTTTTTTAGAGTTAGCAAGTGAACTAAAAGATGTTGGCAAGGGAAGTTTTCACTTCTGGCAAGCGTTAATGAATGTTCCCTTGATGTTGCCAACAGATATGTACGAGCTTTTCCCCATGGCGGCATTGATAGGAAGTTTATTGGGCTTAGGAAAGCTCGCTAATCAAAGTGAATTGATAGTGATGTCTGCGGCAGGGATGTCTCGCTTTCAAATTATTTGTGCGATGTTACAGGCAGCCGCGCTTTTACTCGTGGTCGTTTCCTTTGTGGGCGAAGGCATTGCCCCTAAAGCACAACAGTATGCCAAAGATTCTAAAACTATCGCCATCAGTGCTGGCAAAACGTTAAAGACCGCGAGTGGAGTGTGGTTTCGTGATGGATCTAATTTTATTTTTGTAAGAGACATTCTACTTGGCAATCATCTCTATGACGTTACGCGATACAAATTTGATGCCCAGAAGAAACTCTCTGTGATCAGTCACGCTGATCATGGCATTTATGAAAAGGGCGGGTGGTATTTCCACCAGGTAATACAATCTGAAATAATGCCTGATCAGATAAAGAGTCATTCTTTTGAAGTACAAAAATGGGACATAAACGTTGATAAACGGCTGCTTGGAATATCCAACATAAGAACCGACCAAATGTCTTTGCCCAAACTATATTCTTATATTCGTTATCGCCAACAAAATGATTTGGGGGCGGGGTTGTACGAGTTCGCTTTTTGGAAACGGTTGATTCAGCCCTTTGCCACGATTGTAATGATCTTTTTGGCAGTGCCTTTTATTTTTGGCCCGCTTCGATCAGTGTCAATGGGCTTGCGAATAGTCACTGGAGTGATAATAGGCTTTAGCTTTTATATTTTGAACCAATTTTTTGGTCCTATTAGTCAGGTGTATCAAATCCCGGTTCTCATTGCAGCCTTCTTGCCTACCGTTACATTTGCCATGTTGGGTGGTTTTCTGTTATTTTTAAAGGCTTAATCCCTATAGAGACCTATATCTATGCAGATAGAAAATCAATATTTTTCTGAAACTGATGCCTCTGATACAAAAGCAAAGGGCCAAAGTTCTTTTTACCCCTGGATTATTTGGGGTTTAGGCGCCGCATTTTTCCTGGCTGAATATTTTGCTCGTATAGCACCGGGAATAATGGTCCCAGAACTCATGAGCGCCTTCCGGGTAAATGCACTCACACTCGGGTCTTTATCTGCCATTTTTTATACCGCCTATCTCACCATGCAAATGCCCGTGGGCACATTGGTGGACAAATTTGGGCCGCATCGCTTACTGACTATTACTGCTGCCATCTGCGCTTTAGGCTGTTTTTTATTTGCGAGTGCTGATTATTTAGGTTTGGCACAGGTGGCTCGATTTATGATGGGCTTTGGAGCGGCCTTCGCCTTTGTAGGCACTTTAAAATTAGCGACCATCTGGTTTCCACCTAGTCGCTTCGGTTTACTCTCCGGATTAACGCAGGCACTGGGTATGGTGGGAGGAGCTGTTGCAGCAGGGCCTTTGGCTGTGTTGGTGCATCAAATCGGTTGGCGTCATACAATGTGGTTGATTGGTATCATCCTACTATTGTTAGCTATTCTTATCGGTCTTGTTGTTCGAGATCAGCCCAAAAAAAGCAGTGTAACCTTCTCAAGTCGTACTGACAAAAAATTAAAATTTTGGGACGCATTTTCGGCAGTGTTACGTAATCCCCAAAGCTGGTTGAATGCAACCTATGCTGGTTTGGTATATGCCCCAACAGCCGCCTTTGCTGAGCTGTGGGGCGTGACTTATCTTGCACGAGTATATGACATCGATCGCACTGTTGCTGCGAATGCAGTCAGCTGCATTTTTATCGGTTTAGCTATTGGTTGTCCCGTTGGCGGTTGGATTTCAGATAAAATTCGCCGGCGTCGCCCTGTGATGCTGGTCGCTGCAGTGGTCAGTTTGATTTTCATGTCATGTGCCCTTTATATCCCTAATTTATCGGTAACAGCGCTATTTATATTGTTATTTTTTTATGGAATTGCAAATTCAGGGTTTGCTACCTCTTATGCGTTGGCGGGTGAAATTAATCCTCCCCGAGTAGCAGGTACTTCCTTAGGATTTGCAAATATGGCATCGGTCTTAGTGGGGGCTTGTTTCCAACCCATCATTGGTTGGTTTCTGGATCTTCAATGGGATGGTCAGATGCTAAATGAGGCTCCGCTATACAGTGTTGAAGCCTTTCGGCACGCAATGATGGCGCTGCCGGTATGTCTTTTTCTCGGAGTGATTGTTACCTTCTTTGTCAAAGAAACCTATTGTCGTAGTGCAGAAAATAAATGATAAATCAGCGTAAGGCTGTAGCATTGATATCAGGCGGTTTAGATTCAATGTTAGCGGCAAGAGTCATTTTGGAGCAAGGAATCCACGTTGAGGGCATCAATTTTTTTACCGGTTTTTGTGTCGAAGGTCACACGCACGCTATTAGACAAAAAGATAAACAAAAAAATAAACGTAATAATGCTCTTTGGGTAGCCGAACAGTTAGGCATCAAGTTGCATATCATCGATATTGTCGATGAATATAAAGAAATCGTTATCAATCCAAAACATGGTTATGGCACCCATCTCAATCCCTGCTTAGACTGTAAAATCTTCATGATAAAAAGTGCTTACAAATGGCTACAAGAAGCTAATTTTGATTTCATTATTACGGGTGAAGTTATTGGTCAACGTCCTAAATCGCAAACTAAAAATAAAATGCCTCTAATTGCTAAGCAGTCGGGAGCGAATGATCGACTTTTGCGCCCTCTGTGTGCCAAAAATTTACCTGCCACATTGCCTGAGCTAGAAGGATGGGTGGATCGTGAAAAATTATATGGTTTCACGGGTCGAGGGCGCAAACAACAATTTCACCTCGCTAACCAATTTGAATTCAAAGATTTTGCGCAACCTGCGGGAGGGTGCTGTTTCCTGACTGACAAATATTACTCGGAAAAGTTGCGCGATTTTTGGGAACATCGAAGTGATAAAAATTATGAATTAGATGATGTGATGTTATTAAAAGTGGGACGTCATCTTCGGCCACGAGAAAATTTTAAAATGATTATTGGCAGGGAAGAGGGCGAAAATAATTTTCTCGAAGGCTATCGTAAACAGTTTGTTCACTTGCGAATCATGAGTCACACAGGTCCCCTCATTTTAATTGATGGATCTCCGAATAGGGAAGATATCTCCCTAGCCGCAGAGATTGCGGCCCGTTTTAGTGGTGGGCGAGAAGCCGAAAAAGTTACAATACAAGTCCATAATTTAGATGGCAGTTTGATGGTTTTGAATGTGAAACCTTTCTCCAGTCAAGACATCCCTCAAGAATGGTATGTCGGATGAGTAGCTATCACTTAGACGCGAAACGCTTGCTTTGCCCTCTTCCCGTTATTAAAACCCAAAATCAAATTAAGAAACTTTCCCCTGGTGATATTCTTGAAGTGAGCTGTACGGATCCTGGCGTTGTGCATGATATTCCTGCCTGGTGTAGAATCAATGGCCATAAAGTCCTGGAAATTTTTGACAGTCCTCTTGAAATTATTATTCGCATCCAAGTATAAATAGATTCTTCATTAAAACTTAAGATTCACATTGCTTCCGTTGGAGTTTTACTCCACAATTATCATCCGACATATCCTTCCCGTCCTTTCAAAATTAATCTCTTAGGAGCCTCTCATGTCGGTTGAAAACGTCCAAAAGCTTGTTAAAGAAAAACACATCAAATTTATTGATCTACGATTTACAGATACCTTAGGAAAAGAACAACATGTGACCATCTGGGTAAATAATCCTGACGATGTGGATGATCTTTTTAAATATGGCAAAGCATTTGATGGCTCTTCAATTGTGCGATTTAAAAGTATCGACAATTCCGACATGCTACTTAGACCTGATGCAAAAACGGCGACCATCGACCCTTTCTTTGACGAACCCACCTTAATTCTGCGTTGTGATGTCGTTGATCCTGTCACCATGAAAGGTTATGACCGTGATCCTCGTGCAGTAGCTCAGAAGGCAGAAGCCTATCTACAAAAATCTGGCATCGGCGATCTTTGTCATATTGGTGTCGAACCAGAATTTTTTATTCTGGACAATGTGGTTTGGGAAATAGAAATGAATCGCGTCTCTTATTCTATTGATTCAAAAGAGGCTGCCTGGAATTGTATTACTCACTACGTGGGTGGCAACTCAGGTCATCGTCCCCGGATTAAAGGCGGCTATTTTCCTGTGCCCCCCATCGATTCATCTCAAGATATTCGCTCTACCATGTGCCTTACTGCGAGCGAAATGGGACTCATAATAGAAACACACCATCATGAAGTGGCCACTGCCAATCAAGTAGAGATAAATACGAAGTATGACACCCTGTGCAACAAGGCGGACGAGACCCAAGTGCTAAAGTATGTAGTGCATAATGTTGCCAATGCCTATGGTAAAAGTGCTACCTTCATGCCTAAACCGTTAGTCGGTGACAACGGTAGTGGGATGCATTGTCATATGTCTATCGTCAAAGATGGGGTGAATTTATTCAGTGGGGATAAATATGCAGGGCTATCAGATACCGCTTTGCATTTTATCGGGGGCATAATCAAGCATGCACGCGCGTTGAATGCCTTTACGAATCCTACTACTAACAGTTATCGGCGGTTAGTGCCTGGCTATGAAGCCCCCGTCATGCTAGCTTATTCTGCACGTAATCGTTCGGCAGCTATTCGCATACCCTATGTCTACACTCCAAAAGCGCGCCGAATTGAAGTGCGGTTTCCTGACCCCAGCGCAAATCCATACTTTGCTTTTTCTGCCCTGTTAATGGCTGGCTTAGATGGCATTAAGAACAAAATTCATCCGGGTGATCCAGTTGATAAAGACTTATATGAACTATCAGCAGAAGACACTAACGCAATTCCGACAGTGTGCGGCTATTTGGATGAGGCGCTCAAAGCGTTAAGGGATGATCATCAATTTTTGTTAGAAGGTAATGTATTTACTCTCGACCTAATCGATTCCTATATTGCACTCAAGGAAGAAGAAGTGGCGCGATTGAGAATGATTACTCATCCAATAGAATTTGATATGTACTATAGCGTCTAACCTCAGATTCCCCGGGCACGACGGCCCGGGGATCACTGACTTTTATACTTCGAAAATTGTCTCAAGTTTTTTTGGCATCAAACAATTCTGCAAGCGAGCATATTGAGGTATCCCATTTTGATAGGGTGGGTAGTCCTCTCCTTGAATGAGGGGCTGCAAATATTCTCTACATTTCTCAGTGATTTCGTAACCGTTTTGTGAAATAAAATCACGAGGCATTTTGCGTTCTACGTTAGCAACTTTTTGTAATGCGACATCGCCAACTCGCCATTGATAGGGCGCCGCTGCGATACGTTCAATGGTCAACATAACATCTCCCTTGCCAGCTAGGGCATAATCAATAGCCGCTTTTCCGAGAGCATAAGCCTGCTCAATATCTGTTTTGGATGCAATATGCCTGGCAGATCTTTGAAGGTAATCGGGAACTGCCCAATGGTTTTTGTAGTTGAGTTTTTGTTTGATCATGTCGGCGATATAAGGTGCGACGCCTCCTAATTGGGCATGGCCAAATGCGTCTTTAGCATCACTTTCTGCAATAAACTTATTGTCTTTATCTCGTACTCCTTCCGACACAATCACGACGCAATAGCCATATGTTTTTACACAATGATCTACACGTTTTAAGAAAGCGGGTTCATCAAAAGGAATCTCCGGAAATAAAATTATATGAGGGGGCTCGCTAGGATCATGCGAGGCAAGTCCTGATGCCGCTGCTATCCAGCCTGAATGCCGTCCCATTACTTCCATAATGAATACCTTGGTAGACGTCGCCGCCATCCCTTTTACATCCATACCCGCTTCCAGGGTAGAAATGGCGATATATTTTGCAACCGAGCCAAATCCAGGACAGGTATCGGTATAAGAAAGATCATTATCAACTGTTTTTGGAATACCAATACAGACCAAAGGATAACCCATTTGTTGACTCAATAAAGAAACTTTGTGAGCCGTGTCCTGTGAGTCGCCCCCTCCATTATAAAAAAAATACCCGATATTATGGGCTGCGAACACTTCCATTAAGCGTTCATATTGTTCTTTATTTTCCTCTAACCCTTTGAGTTTATAACGGCAGGTACCAAATATATTCGCCGTTGGAGTATATCGAAGCGCAGCGATGGCTTCGCTGCTTTCAAAGGTGGTGTCATATAATTCCTCTTTTAAAGCGCCGATAATTCCATTTCGCCCTACCAGCACTTTGCCGATTTTGTCACTATGAGCCCGCGCAGTTTCAATAACGCCACAAGCGGAAGTATTGATTACTGCTGTTGGCCCTCCAGATTGAGCATAAAAAATATTTTTCAGCATGCTGCTTCCTCGAGTTATTTTGGCGCAGTATAAATGACACCAAGTTAAACTTCCATGATAAGATAGTTGTTATTGTTCAAGAAGATGTGGAGGTAAACATGCATATCCATGTTTTAGGAATCTGTGGCAAATTTATGAGTGGTTTGGCTATCATCGCCAAACAGCAAGGTTTTAAAGTATCAGGCTCAGATCAAAATCTCTCTCTCTCTGTCAGCGATGCATTGCGCGCCCTAGGTATAGAGTTGGTTCAAGGTTATGAAAAAAATTCTCTTCCTAAAGATATAGATTGTGTAGTGATAGGCAACGCTTTATCACGTGGTTGTCCTATTGTGGAAGAGATATTGAATCGACGCATTCCTTATGTTTCCGGACCTGAATGGCTTTCTAAAAATATATTAGAAAAACGGTTTGTTTTAGCAGTTTCAGGCACGCATGGAAAAACAACAACGACAAGTATGCTGGCATGGATATTAGAATCGGCTGGATTAAATCCTGGATTTTTAATTGGAGGCAATCCCAGTAATTTTGATTTTTGCGCTCGATTTACCGATTCGAATTTTTTTGTCATTGAAGCAGATGAGTACGATACGGCTTTTTTTGATAAACGATCGAAATTTCTTCACTACCAACCAACCACCTTAATTATAAATAATTTAGAATTTGACCATGCAGATATTTTTGCTAGTTTAGAAGATATCAAAAAACAATTTGCCCATTTGCTTAGAATTGTCCCAGAAAATGGCTTAATTGTTGCGCCAAGTAAGGATGAAAATGTCCAGTCACTTTTTTCTCGTGGCTGCTGGACGAAAGTGGAAACCTTTGATTCCGAGGATGCGTGCTGGACTACGAAAAAAATTAATGCAGAGGGCAGTCAATTTCAAATTTTAAATAATAAGAAATTGCTAGGTACGGTCGAGTGGGAATTATTAGGCGACCATAATATTCAAAACGCTTTGGCTGCAATTGCTGCTGCACGCCATGCCGGGGTCCCTCCCACCAATGCCATTAATGCTTTATGTCAGTTTAAGGGCGTAAAAAGACGTTTAGAATTAAAGGGGATTGTCAGAGATATTCATGTCTATGATGACTTTGCACATCACCCAACTGCTATCGCAACGACTATTTCGGCTTTGAGAAATCGCGTAAAAAATGAGCGTATTTTTGCCGTATTGGAATTAGGTTCCAACACTATGCGAGCAGGTTTTTATCAAGAGTCCATGCCGAGTGCTTTTTTAGAAGCGGATAAGGTAATTTTGCTTCGTCCAAAAGAGGTCAGTTGGAATATTGAGCCTATGATGAATGCTTTTAAACCACCAGTAAAACTGTTCGATAATGTTCAGCAAATTGTCAGTTATCTTTCTGAGCAATGCAGAGCAGGTGACAATATTTTGTGTATGAGTAATTTGATGTTTGATGGCATTCACCAAAAATTATTGAATGAATTATCCTCACAGAGTTAACTATGCAAAATGATACCATTACCCTCGCATTTACTGGGGCCTCCGGACTGCAGTATGGAATGCGATTATTAGAATGCCTCATCAAAGCGAATAAAAAAGTCTATTTATTATTTTCTCAAGCTGCTCATGCAGTGGCGATTCACGAATTAGATTTTCTTATTCCTAAACAGACAACCAAAATGCAAGAATTTTTAGTGACGCATTTAGGTTGTGATAATTCACAGTTACAGGTTTTCGACCAATTCGAATGGACAGCGCCTATAGCTAGTGGTTCCCATGCGCCTGCTGCAATGGTCATTTGTCCTTGTAGTAGCGGTACTTTGGCAGCCATTGCTCATGGTATGAGTAATAATCTTATTGAACGTGCAGCGGATGTGGTATTAAAAGAAAATAAAAAATTAATTTTAGTGCCGCGAGAAACACCTTTGTCGTTAATTCACGTAGAAAATATGCAAAAATTATTAGCGATGAATGTCATCCTATTGCCAGCATCTCCAGGGTTTTATCATAAACCTACCCATATTAATGACTTGATCGATTTTATTGTCGCCCGCATTTTAGATCAACTTGGAATAGAACAGCACTTAATAAAGCGCTGGGGTACTGACCTGTAAAATCTCGCCTTTCCAAAATTTTTTAAATAGCGTAGAGGGAATTTGATCGGCGGTAATAATTTTAATGCGCCACTCATTTCGTTCCATATAAGGAGTGAATTTTTCCAGCACATTATAAGAATAAGTAATTTTATTTTTCTTATTTACGATTCGATAACCCATCACATTACCAATAAAAACTACATCCCATGAACCTGATAGATAGACATTTGAAGTCCACAACTTCAACATGAGTTTTTCAGTAGGGGTATCTTTTAACATGTATAAAACAGGTGGACGATTTAAATAGAGGGAGGGTAAAAAGGGGATAATTGCTGCTTCATTCTTTGAAAGTTTTTCAAGCGCATTTTTTAGTAAGGTCATGTTGGGATTTGCTGTCCAACCTTCGCTCGTTAATATGTTTTTGAGAAGTTGAATATTGCCAGAATATTGAATGTTCATCGGCTCTGCAGGATTACCAAGGCGATTTTGGCGATAAATGGGCAGGGCGGGATTAAGATGGCCCCACCAAATGTTTTCATCAATGACTTGAGAGGGCCAATCCAGTGAATATCTTTTTAGGCTGCTATGATAAGTAATCACTGCAAAAGAGACCCAGGTGACTAGGGTGCTCGCAAGAACAAACAAGGTAAAATTCAAGATTTTAAACGGTAAAATTTTTCGTCGATAAAACATCGTGATTAATGCTACTGACGTACATCCTAATGCAATGCTCGCAAGCACGTCAGTCAACCAGTGGGCGCCAAGATAGATGCGGGAAAAACCTACGAGCAGGATGATACAGGTCACGAAATAATAGAGGTAGCGACGATATCTTTTTTTAATATGTGTGTTAGCAAAGGTTGCGAAAAATCCATAAAACACCGTACTCAAAAAACTGTGACCACTGGGAAATGAAGACGTAGAGGAAACATGTAATAAACCTGTAGGTCTTGGGAAATACAAAATATACTTCAGAACATTCGGGATAATTAAACCCGCCATCACAGCAATAAACCAATAGCCCGCATCACGATAATTTTTGTGCCACAGTAACCATCCTAAAAGAAAAACGGCGCACGTCACTACGACCAGTCCTTGACCCAATAAGGTGATGGCTATCATCACTTGGTCAATGTGAGCATTTCTTATGCTGCGTAAAAATTCAAAAATGGGCCGGTTAAAGGCAGTCAACAAATTATGCTGAAAGACGCTTACAGCGATTACCAGAAATATAATGAAACAAAGACTCGCTAGAATGACCCAGCCCAGTTGCTGATAATCCTCAGGATGATTTGGATTGCTAATGAGTTGAGTGAGCCATTCATATTTTTTGTTAAATCGTATTCTATCCCAGAGACTTTCCAGTAAATGTCCGATTACTTTTTTGATTTTTGTTGAAAAAACTGTGATTAGCCAGGCAAATAGAGACAGAACTACAATAAACAGCAGCAGATAAAGTATAAATTTGGTCGCAACATTTCGTGGTAAATGTGAGGATAAAGAACCAATTAATATGCCGGGCAGCATATAAGTCACTGACCAAAGATACGCTGAGGGGAGCGCAGCAAGTACAAACTTAGGCCAAGGCATTTGCAAAAGGCCTGCAATCATCGGAATGATGCTACGTAATGGCCCTATGAATCTTCCAATAATGATACTTTTGCCGCCATGCTTACGAAAGAAACTTTCGCCTCTTTCCAGCCATTCAGGATGTTTTTTAAATGGCCACATCTTCCGGATGCGTTCATTATAGTGAAACCCAAACCAATACCCGATCAAATCCCCCAAGAAGGCGCCAAAGGTAGCCCATAGTGCCGTCATACCAAATGGGAGAATTGAGGTGCCGATTAACATTCCTACGCCCGTCATTGTCACTGACCCAGGAATGATGGTTCCTATAATCGCAAGAGATTCAAGAAACGCTACAAAAAAAGTAATCAAGCCTCCCCAGTTTGGATTAGCTTGTAAAAAATGGACTAATGATTGCGCGTATTCCTCTATCATGTTTGTTAAGCCACAACTTCTCCGGCGGCCTGTCTGTCGGCGTGATAGGAAGAGCGGACGAGTGGGCCGCTTGCAACATTACTAAAACCCAGTTGTTTAGCAATTGCGCCCAGTTCATTAAACTCCGTGGGGGTGACATAGCGAGCCACGGGGCTATGGTAACGGCTAGGCTGTAAGTATTGCCCTAGAGTCAACATGTCCACGTTATGTTTGCGAAGGTCCGCCATTACTTGAATAATTTCTTCATTAGTTTCACCTAATCCCAACATTAAACCTGACTTTGTTGGAATTGAAGGGAAGCGAGATTTAAACTCTTGAAGGAGTTTAAGTGACCACAGGTAGTCTGATCCTGGTCGAACCTGTTTATATAATCTAGGAACTGTTTCGGTGTTGTGATTAAACACATCAGGAGTTGCTTCAGAAAGCGCTACTAACGCAGGTTCCATCCTGCCCCGAAAATCAGGGACTAAAATTTCAATTTTGATAGTGGGGTTATGCTGTCGCACTTGCTTGATGCATTGGGCAAAATGTCCTGCTCCGCCGTCACGCAAATCATCTCGGTCCACCGAGGTGATAACAACATATTTGAGGGCCATGGTTTGTATGGTAGTCGCGAGATTCAAAGGTTCATTTTGATCCAGGGGATCCGGGCGACCATGGGCCACATCACAAAAGGTACAACGTCTCGTACATTTGTCTCCCATTATCATAAAAGTGGCGGTGCCATGAGTAAAACATTCGGGAAGGTTGGGACAGCTTGCTTCTTCGCACACGGTGACCATACGATTATCACGCAGTAAATGCTTAAGTTCAGCGATTCTATTACCGTGAGGCAGTTTAACACGAATCCAAGGGGGTAAAGGTTCCCGTTTGCTGAGGTCTGTTGCCTCTATCTTTATGGGAATACGAGCCAGTTTATCGGCAGCACGTTGCTTCTTCAAAACAACGTCGGAAGTATTTTTAGAGCTCATAACTTTTTCCAATCGAAGATTCAAATAAAAGAGGGCTGATTATACCTGAAATTTTCGATTAGGTAGGAAACAATTTTGGACTCTACATCCTTGAAGTTTACCTGTGGTGTTAGCTGTTTCATTTGGGTAACTGTGAGATTGCTAAAACCGCAGGGATTAATGCGGGTAAAGGGCTCAAGGTCCATGTCAATATTAAAGGCAATGCCGTGATAAGAGCATCCTCTTCTTACTCGAAGGCCAATAGAACAGATCTTGGCCTCATTAACGTATACCCCCGGTGCATCGCACCTTGCAGCGGCAGAAATTTTATAATCTGCAAGCACTTGTATGACAGTTGTTTCTAGCTTGCTCACCAACTCACGAATGCCAATTTTTAGACGTTTGAGATCGAACAGGGTATACATAACTAATTGGCCCGGACCATGATAAGTCACTTGACCCCCTCGGTCTGTTTGTACTACGGGGATATCTCCTGGATTTAAAACATGTTCGGGTTTCCCAGCTTGGCCTTGAGTGAATACGGGGGGGTGTTGCAGTAGCCAGACTTCATCGGGTGTATCTGCTTGTCGCAGATCAGTGAAATTCTTCATCTCTTGCCAGGTCTCAGCATAATTTTGTAACGACAACCTGCGAACAACGATCTCAGAATCCATAATATTACCCCAAAAATAATACATTTTTAAAGAAATTTAACATATTTGCTATACTCATGATGAAAGCATATAGAGTAGGTAGAATAATATGGGTACATCAGGAGCGGCAATCGTTAAAAACTATTTAGAAAAATATGTGTACATTAACTCATTAAAAACCCGAAAAAATAATTATCTTAATCCTAACATGGCGCGTATTTCCCGTGCCATTGCCTATAACATTATCCATGAAATGGAATTTCTTATACTCTCTAATCAAGCCGATGACTATGGTTATATCAGACGCTATTTAAAAGAAGAGATTACAGAATTGCATCGCGAGCTTAAAAGTCACCAGTCATTTTTCCCTTGGCTCTTTACTAAAACTACGCTTCCCTCTGATTTTGGCAGATGTGTTCATGAAGCCTGGTTCGAATTGCGCCAACGCGAAAACTCAGATTAATTTCCGCTTCACTGAGCCAACATACATGTAGCCTGGATGCAGCGCAGCGGAATCCGGGTTTTTTTAAGAGCACGAGAATTAACGACCCGGATTTCGCTTCGCTGCATCCAGGCTACGGAATTGTTTTTCTTATAACACCATCAACACGAGTTTCTCGGAGGTTAATTCTTGGTAAATCTCATCTAGTTGTTCCTTGCTCTTGGCGGGAATCATAGCGGTAATTGACATATAGGTCCCAGCCTTACTATGTCTAATCTTTATAGCGGCTTCGCCCAAATCAGGGGAATGTTTGCGGATGATGGCTAAGATTCGGATTTCAAATTCCACATTATTCTTGCCCATAACTTTAATAGGAAAAATACAAGGGAATTCAAACCCTATTCCGTTGCCTTCATACATATCGACCCCGTGCCCCTGTTAAAAACCCTATTTTTAGTATATTAGATGCTTAAGTAAAAGCAATTTTGTTTTCATAAGTTATTAATAAAATTATGATAATTTTGAATCATTTTATGCCAAATATTGCCGGGCACTCCCTGGTTAATTGTTTTATCATCCACTTTAATAATAGGGTAGATTTCTCGGGTTGAGCTCGTTATCCATACCTCATCTGCGTCATACAGCGCGGCTAATGAAACCGGTTTTTCTTCACAGGGAAGCTGGTCTTTTTTAGCTAGCTCCAACACTAAATCGCGGGTAACGCCCCCCAAAATGTGATTGGAAAGTGGGGGAGTTTGAATGATCTGATTTTTTACAATAAACAAATTACTTGTGGATCCCTCCACGGCTTCACCGTTACGTATCAAAATAGCTTCAACTAACCCCTGGTCGATGGCTTGTTGATACAGCAACACATTGGAAAGCAAGGAAGTGGCCTTAATATTGCAAAATTGCCAGCGGCTATCCTCTAATGTTATTGCAGACATGCCTTTGGATAGCACCTCCATCGGTAGCGTCTTTAACGGATATGAAAATACGAAAATTGTGGGATTAATTTGTTTCGGGAAAGCGTGATTGCGTTCAGGAGCAGGGCCGCGGGTAACCTGTAAATAAATGGATTGATTTTTACCCAGATGTGAATTGAGCTCTAGCAGTTTCTCAAAAATTTTTCTCCAATCTTCTGTTACTAACGAGATTGATAACTTAATACTCTTGAGGGAGTGATAAAGGCGATTGATATGGTGTTCAAATCGAAAGATCTTTCCCTTGTATACCGGGAGTACTTCATATACCCCATCCCCGAACAAAAAGCCGCGGTCCATTACGGACACCACGGCTTGTTCTTGGGGAATAAAATCCCCATTTAGATACACTGTGCTCATGAATTAGCAGTATGTAGCAACTTACTAAAAAGAAGTCCGATTTGATCCTTCATCCTTAAGAAAATGCCGCCTTTGGCATCATCTTCTAATGCGACTAAGGGTTGAGATAGATAATCTTTATCATTTAGTTTGACGGAAATATTACCGACTGGCTGACCCTTTATGATAGGTGCCCTGATACTTTTATTTAAAGTAATGGCGGCTTGCATTTTATTCATTTGACCTGTTGGCAAGGTCAGATACACGTCTTTTAACACGCCTACTGGTACCGTTTTATTTTTGCCAAACCAGACACGTGGTTGCTTAATGGCGGTATTGGCAGCGAAGATTTTTTTAGATTCATAAAAACGGAAGCCATAATTCAATAAGGCAAGGCTTGCATCTGCACGAGAGCGAGTAGAAGTGGAGCCCATGACCACTGCTATTAAGCGCATGCCATTTCTAGTGGCAGTAGAAACTAAGCAATAACCGGCCTCGTCAGTATGCCCTGTCTTCATGCCTTCAATAGAGGGATCACGCCACAATAAAATGTCACGGTTAGGTTGCTTAATTCCATTATATTCAAATTCTTTTTGAGAATACCAGCCATAGTATTCTGGGAATTGATTGACGATGGCCTTAGTTAATAAGCCTAAATCACGAGGTGTGGTGTAGTGTTTAGGGTCTGGTAAACCTGTTGCATCTGTATAATGAGTATTTTTCATTCCTAATAAACCAGCAGAATGATTCATAAGCTCCGCAAAGGCTTCTTCAGTTCCCGCTATATGTTCGGCTATAGCCACACAAGCATCATTGCCTGAGACTACGGCAATACCTTGAATTAAAGCGTTGACGGGAACTTGTTCACCCACTTTAACGAACATTTTGGAACCGCCGGTGCGCCATGCTTTTTCGCTAATAGTGATTGGGTCACCCATATGTAATCGATTGGCCTTCAGTGCAGAAGCTATTTGGTAAAGCGTCATTAGCTTGGTCAAGCTTGCGGGGGGCATTGGCGTATCAATATCTTTTCCTGCCAATACCAGACCCGTATTCGCATCCATCAAAATATAACCTTTAGCATCAATCGTCGGAGCGGAAGGAATAATGGATAGCGGGGTGGGATTTGTAGGCGGAGTCACAGCGGGCTCTGCATAGACAGTCAAGTAAACAAAAGATAGCAACATCATTAAAACATTTCTAAACAAGCCATCTCTTTTCATTTCATTCCTTCCTATTCAAAATTAGTGCAATAAATATAAGTGATATTCAAATTTCTTCAACATTATTCTCGTTTTAGCTAAATACAGTTATGACGTGGTCATACCCTTGGGCTTTGAGAGTGTCCATGATGGCATTTGATTCCTCAGCGGTGCTAAAGGGGCCAATTTGTACGCGATAAACCATTTTATGATTGGCTTGCCCCTCCTTAATAAGAACATTTGCCTGCGTATATTGCGCAATTTTCTCTTGTAGTTTTAAGGCATTGTCATGATTTGCAAAGGCGCCAACTTGAAGATATCGACTCAATTTAACGGCCTTTGCACTTTGGCTGGGAGAGGGAAGCGCGATTGGATTAATTTGTACTTCAGGAATCGATTCATTATGAGCGAATAAAATTTGTTGTTCCTCATTACTATGATGGACATCAATCGCTTTAACCTGAACATTTGCAGTGCCTTTATTTGCAAAGCCCAACTTAGAAGCTGCAGCATACGATAAATCAATAATGCGATCCGATTTAAATGGCCCTCGGTCATTCACTTTGACTACGATAGTCTTTCCATTTTCTAAGTTGGTCACTTCAACATAGGTGGGTAGGGGAAGATTTCTACTTGCTGCAGTCATAGCAAACATATTATACGGTTCTCGGCTAGAGGTGTTTCTACCATGAAACTTCGTCCCATACCAAGAGGCCAAACCTGTTTTGCAATATCCTTGCGCAGTTTTGAGAACGTAATATTTTTGACCATCAACATCATAGCATTCTGGATTTCCATAACGACATAGCGGTTCAGTCTGGGGATGAGCATTAGGAATTTTTTCACAGTTAATAGAGCGGGGAGGTGCGTTGTCGCATTCTTTTTTGCTCATTGTGGAACAGCCGGTCACTAGAAGAATTACGAACACAAGCCAGGTAAAGAAAATTTGTTTTTGTTTCATGTATGCTTCCTTACTTTTGCATATGTGTTAGAAAGTAGACAGCGATGTCAAAGTTGCCTATTCTTTCACACTTATCAAGCTTTGTTATAAAGAAAAAATTATGTCTGAAAATAATGCAATTATCTACGGGTTTCATGCTGTAAATTCTTTTTTAATGCAATACCCCGAAAAAATACAGTGTTTAATCGTGGACAGTCATCGTCATGATGCTCGCATGCAAGAAATACTCGATTTGGCAAGCCAACATAATATTCTAATTAAACACTCCTCTCGTAAAGAGTTAACGTCACTCGCTAGTCATGAGGAACATCAAGGTGTTATTGCAATGGTGCAATCTCAGACGATGGCTCCTGATCTGGAAGATTTGTTAGATACCAAAGACACCCCTTTCTTGTTAGTCCTTGATGGGGTTCAAGATCCGCACAATTTGGGAGCTTGTCTTAGAACTGCTAATGCAGCGGGTGTGGATGCAGTGATTATTCCAAAAGACCGTGCCGTGGGAATAACGCCGATTGTTACTAAGGTGGCATCCGGGGCAACTTTACACACGCCGCTCTATTCTGTAACGAATCTAGCTCGAACGCTAAGAATGTTAAAAGAACGTGGCATTTGGTTGTTCGGAACGAGTGAACACGCAACAGAACTGTACAGTAAGGCTAATTTAACAGGATCCTTAGCCATAGTAATGGGTTCTGAGGGGAAGGGACTGCGCAGGCTGACTGAAGAAAATTGTGACATTCTCATTAAAATACCGATGCAGGGAGTGGTGCCTAGTTTAAATGTATCAGTTGCTACCGGAATTTGTTTATTCGAAGCTGTTCGACAGAAGCATGCCAACAAAAAATAAACTTCTCACAATTTTAATGGCAATTTTTATCAATGTTGACAGCTATGGGCAAGAAACCGCTACTTTAATCGCCACCTATTCAACAGCCATTTATGACAATGAAGTGAAATATATTTATCAGAAAATATTATCCCAGCCGCTTTCGCTTTGTGAAAAAACTGACCAAGTCTCGCGCTATTTTATGGGAACAAAATATAGTTTAGGTGCCCTCGGAGAAGGCCCTGAAGGAATTTATGATATGAACCCCCTCTACAGAACGGATGCTTTCGACTGTCTTACCTATGTAAGCACCGTATTAGCTTTGGTAGAGGCTGCTAATTGTGAGGAATTCATCAGAACGCTTAAAAAAATTCATTATTACAATGCAAAGGTTTCTTATTTTAATCGATATCATTTTACAGAGGCAGACTGGAATGTTGAAAATAAAAACAATCACTTTATAAGGGACATAACTGCGCAAGTTTCTCCCCATTATCTGATTGCCAAGGCTTTAATAGATAAGCCTAATTGGTACAGATGTCGTACGAAACAAGCCTTGAAAAGCATCACCTCTCTTTCCAAGAGTCAGTCAGAAAGACTTTTACAAGAAATTCATCAACACGGAAAACAGACCACTACTTATATGGCGCGAACCTCGTATATCCCTTTAACTGAAATAATACATTCTCCCGCAATACTAGAGTGCATTCCTTCCGGAACAATTGTCGAAATTGTCGATCAAACTCATGACTTTAAGAAGAAAATTGGATCGGATTTGAATATTGTTCATCTGGGATTTGCTATTAAAACCCAGCAAGGATTGATGTTTCGTCACGCATCAAAGGTGCATCATCAAGTTACTGAAGTTTTGCTGATACAATATTTGCAACGTTCTTGCGCGCTATCAGAGCAACCTTGGAAAATTGGGATCCATTTGGAAGCGATTATTTTGCCTTGTCGAGGTAAGACAAAATAACCGCAACAGGGAAATTAGGTGCTTTCTTTTAAAACAGTTTGTAAGTGTTCTAAGAATTCTTTCGGACCCATCTCACCCACAATTCGGAATTTTTCAAGTTCCTTGCCAGTGCTATCGAAGAACAATAATGTAGGAGGAGCAATTACCTGGAATTTCTTTTCCAACGTCTTCGCTATTTTATCGTTTTCGGTGACATCTGCTTTTAAGGCCACGAAGTTTCCGAGTGCTTTAGCAACATCAGGGTGACTAAACGTTCTATTCTCCATCTGTTTACAAGAACTGCACCACTTCGCCGTAAAATCTAACATCACAATTTTGTTTTGAGCAATCGCAGCGTTAATTGCAGTGCTGACCTCGTTTTCGTCCGCAACATGCTGAAAATGGGCACTGTTATCCGCACTTAGCTGCGGATAATTAGAGGGAGCGGCTGAGTAAAGGGGCTGCAATGGGTTAGTGTTGCCCATTGATGTGCCAATCAATAATAGCACTCCATACACTAAAAATATTGCCGCAAGGCCATGAGTGAAGCGCGCAAAAGGAGCGGCTGCGGAAGCGGTAAAAACACCCATATAGGCAGCAGAAAAAATCAGTAAACCCGCCCAGAGCAACATTGTGATGGAGGCAGGTAAAATTCTTTCGATCATTAAAATTGCCATTCCGAGTAAGATCACTCCGAATACAGATTTTATCCGATTCATCCACACACCGGCTTTAGGTAAGAATTTGCCTCCCGCCGTGCCCACGACTAATAAAGGTAGGCCCATCCCAAAGCCTAAACAAAATAAGGCTGTTCCACCCAACACGGCATTGCCTGTCTTACCTATGTAGCCTAATGCCCCAACCAAAGCGGGGGTGACGCAAGGTGATACAATTAAAGTCGCAAGACAGCCCATAATAGCCACGCCAAGGTAACTACCACTTTGTTGGCGATTACTGGCTTTTGATAGTGAGTTTTGGAATCGTTGCGGAAGCTGTAATTCGTAGAAGCCGAAAAAGGACATCGCTAGGGCGACAAACATGAGACTGAAAGTGATTAACATCCAAGGTTTTTGGAACGCAGCTTGAACGCTTCCCCCCACATAACCAATCAGGATTCCCGCAATCGCATAGGTCATCGACATGCTTAGAACATACGTTAATGAAAGACTGAATGCTCTACCCGTAGTGAGCTTTGCTCTATTTTGACCCACAATGATGCCAGACAATATAGGCAACATGGGTAAGATGCAGGGGGTAAAGGCGAGCAATAAGCCAAAGCCTAAGAAACTAAAAATAATAGTCGCATAATGTCCGGAACTCAGTAATAAGGCAGCTTGCTCCTGTTCAGACGCAGGGGGCGTCGTTGTTTTATTCATCTCAGGTAAAGTGGGTGCTGCATTCATTGTCTTACCAATTGGCAAGGTATTATCCCCTAGCGCACTCGGCTCATTCAAATCAAGCGTGATATTCTTATCGGTCGGGGGATAACAAAATCCCTCATCAGAACAGCCTTGGTAGCGGACAGTGAGCTTGATTTTATTGGATGATGATGCAATTACAGGGATGGGTATGCTGATCTTATCTTTATAGACCTCGAAGCTTCCAAAACCGGGTTCGGTTTTCATCTCTGTTTGAGGGTACAAGGGAGCCCCTAATTTTACGCCAGGAGTATCGCTACTAATAGTGAGATTTTTACGTTGTAAAAAATAACCGGGCGCCATTTGCCATTCTGCCAATACAGTTTGATTATCTCTCACTTTTGCAGAAAATTTAAATCCCTGATCCATTGTTAATGGCTCATGGGTAGCTGCATCTGCTTGAAAACTGATGACAAAAAGTCCTAAACCTATGACCAGATTTAGAATTTTAAACATTGTTTTAGCCACTTAGCTTCTCCAAAGATCGAATAGTTAATAGGATTTTAGTGATCTCAGGAACCTGTGTCGGGATAATATTGTAATAATTAAATGATAGGAGGAGATCCCTTATAGTGTTGTTAACAGCAGGTATTCCTATTTTTTTTCTATATTCCTTGCTAGCGACGGGTAGCAAGTTGGTCAAAATGTTAACACTACTATTTATAAATTGCTAATATTTATCCCCTCTTGCAGGGCCTTTTTAAGGCAGAAGGCAGTAAACTTCACAACCTGACTGGGTGGACTTTTTTTAGCAAAGACGCTATAAAATAAGTGATACCCCTTCTATTTCAGGGTGATAAGGAACCGTAGGAAGCATGCTGCCACTAAAAATATTAACACAGCCAGATGATGAGACTTGCGGACCCACCAGCTTGCACGCCGTTTATAATTATTATGGCGACGAGATAACACTGGAAGAGGTGATATCTGAGGTATCTTATTTAGAAAGTGGGGGAACCTTAGCGGTGATGCTTGCCATTCACGCTTTAAAGCGGGGCTATCGTGCGACCATCTTCACTTATAATCTGCATGTGTTTGATCCGACATGGTTCTATGACACCAACGTGGATATTCCAGAAAAATTACGCGAACAATTACAATATAAGCACGAGAAAAAACTGCATCTCGCCACAGGAGCCTATTTAGAGTTTTTAAATTTGGGCGGCCATATTTGTTTTGAAGATCTTTCTGCTAATTTATTAAAACGTCATTTTAGTAAGGGCATTCCGATTCTAACAGGATTAAGTGCTACCTACCTTTATCAATGTGCTAGAGAATATGTGACGCCCTTAAATGAAGTGTTCTACAATGATGTTAAAGGACATCCCAGCGGCCATTTTGTTATTTTGGCCGGTTATGATGATGCAAAAAAATATGTCGTAGTCGCTGATCCCTATGCTGAAAACTTAGTGTCGGGTGATAACTACTATTCGGTTAAGGTGGGGAGATTAATCAACTCAATTATGTTAGGGATTTTAACCTACGACGCAAATTTGTTAGTTATTCAACCAGGTAAGTCAGAAACATGCTAAGTATTGTTGTTGTGAATCAACTCAGTGATTGGAATTTTGATATTCCCGACTTAGAGGTCATCAGCTCACGTTGCTATCTGACCGATACTCGCTATTCCGAATTGAGAAATGTGCGTGTTTATAATCTTTGTCGATCACATCGCTATCAAGGTTTAGGTTACTATGTTTCCCTTTTGGCAGAAGCCAGAGGACATCGTGTTTTTCCATGTATCACAACCATTCAAGATATTAAATCTCAAACAATAATGCGTGTCATTTCTGATGAAGTGGACGAAATCATTCAGAAAAGTTTTGCCAAGCTAAAGTCTGAGGAATTTGATCTTAGTGTTTACTTTGGTCAAAATGTCGCAAAACAATATGAAAAAATAAGCAAACAACTTTATAATTTATTTCAAGTGCCATTATTTAAAGCTCATTTTGTTTTTAATAAAAAATGGATTTTACAAAACATCTCGCCTATTCCTCTAAATGAACTACCTGAACATCACAAGCCTTATTTTATAGATTTTGCGCAAACGTATTTTTCTAAAAAGCGCATTCATCCTGTTAAGAAAACAGTTTCTATTTATGATCTGGCTATTCTAGTCAACCCTGAAGAAAAAGTTCCGCCTTCTGATAAAAGAGCCATTAGTCTTTTTACAGATGCTGCTGAATCGCTAGGGTTTAGGACTAAGTTGATTACCAAGGATGACTTTAGTCGTATTCCAGAATTTGATGCCTTATTTATTCGGGAAACTACGTCAGTAAATCATCACACTTATCGTTTTGCGCGTCGTGCCTCTGCAGAAAATATGGTGGTGATAGACGATCCAGAGTCCATACTGAAATGCACTAACAAGGTCTATTTGGCCGAATTGATGAATAAATTTAAAATACCGATCCCCCAGACAATGATTGTGCATAAAGATAATAAAACCAACGTCAGGGAACAGTTGGGATTGCCTTGCGTTTTAAAGCAGCCCGACGGGTCATTTTCAAATGGTGTGGTAAAAATATCTGATCAGGAAACACTGGAAGAAGAATTAGATAAATTTATCAATCGTTCTGAGTTAATTATTGCGCAAGAATTTATTCCCACGGAGTTTGATTGGCGAATAGGCATTTTGGATAAGAAGCCGCTCTATGCTTGCAAATACTATATGGCTAAGAATCATTGGCAAATATATAACTGGCATGCCAATAAGCGATCCATCGTAGGAAATTATGAAACCCTAGACATTAAACAAGTTCCGCCTAAGGTAATGGAAATTGCTTTAAAAGCGGCAAGTTTAATTGGCGACGGATTTTATGGTGTAGATTTAAAACAACTTGAAGATGATCGTGTGGTAGTGATAGAGATTAATGATAATCCTAGTATTGATCATGGTGTTGAAGATTCCGTATTAACCGACAAACTCTATATTAGCATCATGCAATATTTTCTCGAGCACATCAATATGAAGAAAAACCAACAACTTTTGAAAAAATAATATGAAAACAAAATTGCCTTTATTTTCGGCGTATGGTGTAGAACTCGAATATATGATTGTCAATAAGGATGATTTATCGGTTGTTCCTATTTCGGATAAATTAATTCATGATGTCAGCGGAACATTCCAAAATGAAGTTGAATTTGAAAAGATTGCATGGTCAAACGAATTAGTTTTACATGTGATAGAACTAAAAACCAATGGTCCAGCGAAAGAACTCAAACCGCTAACTCATTATTTTCAACATGAGGTTCAAAAAATAAATGGCTTGCTTGAAAAATATCATGCCAAGCTTCTCCCCACAGGGGCCCATCCATGGATGGATCCCTTCAAAGAGGCGAAATTATGGCCTCATGACTACAATATAATCTATGAGACTTATCACAAGATTTTTGATTGTCGGGGGCATGGCTGGTGTAACTTGCAAAGCGTCCATCTTAACTTGCCTTTTGCGAATGATAACGAGTTTGCAAAACTTCACACAGCGATACGTTTAATATTGCCCATCATTCCAGCGTTAAGCGCAAGCACTCCTATTATTGATGGTAATCTCACTGGGTTATTAGATACTCGTTTGGAATTTTATCGTCTCAACCAACAAAAGATTCCTTCGATTACAGGGGATGTTATCCCCGAGGTCATTTTATCAGAACAAGAATATAACGATAAAATTCTGCAAAAAATGTATCAGGAAATATCTTGTTATGACCCGGATAAAGTACTGCAAGAGGAGTGGTTAAATTCTCGTGGAGCTATTGCACGATTTGACCGCAATACTATTGAAATACGCATAATAGATACTCAGGAATGTCCCGAGGCTGATCTGGGTATTGTTAGCTTGATTGTGGCTGTCCTCAAAAAATTAGTGGCTGAGAAATGGCAACCATTGGCGAAACAAATGGATTGGTCTTCCAGTCGTTTAAATTCAATTTTTTTAAACACAATAAAAAATGGCATGAATAGTGCTATTGATAATGATTATGGTCATATTTTTGGAATGAAACCAGGTGAATGTACCGCACGAGAATTATGGCAACATATTTTTAATCAAGTCTCTGACGAGGTAGATAATGCAGAGATTTTGCAGGCTATTATTAAGCAAGGTAACCTTGCAGAGCGCATTACGTCTTCTATAAAAAACAATGCTTCTCCGGAAAGAATCGAACAGGTTTATGACCATCTTGCACGCTGCTTACAAACCGGCAAGTTATTCCAGCCGTTATGAACATTTTCATTACCTGTGAACATGGCGGTAATGAAATACCCCTAGAGTTCGACTACCTATTTGAAAATGCTCATTCCATATTGCTGTCTCACGAGGGGTGGGATATTGGCGCGCTGCAGCTTGCCAATGCTTTTTTTGCCATTGCCGATTTTGATATTTACTCGACGGTAAGTCGCCTAGTGGTAGACTTGAATCGATCACCCCACCATCCAAAATTATTCTCCAGCTTTACCCAACCCTTAACCAAGCAGGAAAAAACTCACATCTTAGCGCAGTATTATTATCCCTATCGCACTACGGTGTTAAATGCTATTGGAGATAAAATTAGTCGCAACGAAAAAGTAGTTCATCTCTCAGTACATTCTTTTACTTCGGTTTTAAATGAAAAAGAAAGACAAACAGACATTGGCCTGTTGTATGACCCTCAACGCAACGATGAAAAAATTTTATGTGATGCATGGAGGCGGGAAATTAACCTGCTGCAACCTGATTTCAGAGTTCGGTTTAACTATCCTTATTTGGGCAAGGCAGATGGGTTTGTCACCTTCTTAAGGAAGCAATTTTCTCCTGCACACTATATTGGACTCGAAATTGAAGTGAATCAGAAAATAATGCAGAATGAATTTAAATATCAAATAATCGAACCACTTTTATTGAAATCTTTCGCTGCGGCATTAGCTAGTTTTAAAACTATTCAGCGCTAATTTAAAATTAGAAGTAAACAGTTGTGCTCTAAAAAACATGAAATTGCACAAGGCTAATAACAATTTCTATAAAGATTAAAAGAATAATAATAATTTCCAGCAAGGTAGAGTGTTGGAATTGTAGTTGGCCTGTTAACATATCGAAAAATTGATGTAAGACATCTAATCGTTGATTCAGGGCTGCAACACGACGAGTAATATCAAGAAACTGTTCCGTCATTGTGTAATAGCTTTCTAGATTAGGAAAACGCCAAAAATATTCGGGCACATCTAAATAACCACTATTCAAATTAACTGAACTCATTTCAATAAAGATTTCACCCATTCTTTGTGAAATAGCTTTTCGTGAAAGTAAAATTTTGCCCGTCTTTGCCAATTCTTCAGGAAGCTGACTATTTTTTTTGATCGTGTTTTTAATGAGTTCTTCATAGTATTCAAGCTTAATTGACTCGGCTAACCCGTAAGAGATAGCAAGCTTAATTTGGACATTGTCAGATTCTAGAGTAATCACATCGGCATTGAAACGTTCATGCGTCTCAACGGTCGTCTCTTCGCCATATTTAAATGAGAAATAATCAATTTCAATTCGATCGAGAGGGTCTGTGCTAAAGGCTTTAATCTCTTGCAGCAGCTTGAGCTCCTCTTTCCTTTTTAAATTCCACGAAACAAAGCAGCCGTGAGAAAAAATGAATAGATTCGCTGATTGATTGGGGATGCTTACATGCAATACATGACGATAAAGCTTAGTGGGAAATTTTCTGTTTTTAAAAAAATTGGTTAGGCCATTCAATGAATATGATTTTGCAGTACAAAAAGAAACACAGCGCATTTAACCGATCCAGACAATGTAGTGTAATGAATTATATACAATTTTGGACCATCCTGCCATGCTTATATTATCCTTCCGATAAGACTAACCATCGTTCTTCAATTTTAGATATTTTTTGGCAAAGTTGCTCTTGCTCTTGCGTTACTCTTTTTACAATAGCGGGATCTTCTTTTTCATAAAATGCAGGATCGGCTAACATCTTGTCTAGCTTTGACTTCTGCTTTTGAAGCTGAGACAGTTCTTTCTCTAATGCTTTTAATTCAACTTCTAGTTGGCGATTTACTTTAGGTGATTTCTTTTGGGTCGCCGGATCGGGATTCGTTTTTTTTTGCAGGAGAGAGTCTCGGTAATCTTCCAAATCACCTCGGAAACGGGATATTTTTTTATCTGCTACTAAGATTAGCTCATCAGTGGTCGTCCTCACCAAATGTCTATCATGTGAAACGAGTATTAAGGCGCCCGTGTATTCTTGAAGCGCTAGAATCAGTGCTTCCCTCATATTCATATCTAAATGATTGGTGGGCTCATCCAGCAATAATAAATTGGGTGCTTGCCAAACGATTAAGGCGAGGGCCAATCTTGCTTTTTCGCCGCCCGAAAAATTTTCCACGGGACTGGTTGCCATCTCACCGCTAAAGTTAAAGCTGCCTAAGAAACTTCGCAGGGCTTGTTCACTGGTATTGGTAGCTGTATTTTGTAGCAATTTAACCGGGGACAATTGCAGATCTAAATGTTCAATCTGATGCTGAGCAAAATAGCCAATTTTGATCCCTTTATAAAAGTGCACCAACCCTGATAAAGGCTGTAAGATGCCAGCCAAAATTTTAATGAAGGTGGATTTTCCTGCACCATTAACCCCTAAGAGTCCAATCCTGTCCGAAGGCGCAATCTGAATATCAACACCGGTTAAGACAGGGGTGTCAAGATTATAGCCAATCACTGCTTTTTCAATACGCAGCAAAGGGTTGGGGCACTCTTTGGGTATTTTAAAGTTAAACTGCAACGATGCACGTGTTTGTACTGCCGCCACCAACTCAATTTTGCCTAAGGCTTTCATTCTGCTTTGAGCCTGTTTAGCCTTAGAAGCTTTGGCTTTAAAGCGATCTATAAAGGCTTGCATATGTGCTATTTGGGCGCTTTGCTTTTCATAAGTTGATTGTTGTATGGCGAGCTGCTGAGCGCGTTGTTTTTCAAAGGATGAATAATCTCCGCGGTATAAACGTAGTTGTTTATCTTCAAAGTGCAGAATATGGCTCACGGTATTATCAAGAAATTCACGGTCGTGTGAGATGATCAATAATGTGCCTGCATAGTCCTGTAACCATTTCTCAAGCCAAATAATGGCATCTAGATCTAAATGGTTTGTAGGTTCATCTAGTAGCATCAAATCAGCGCGCCCCATTAGGGCTTGAGCCAGATTCAATCGCATTCGCCAGCCCCCTGAAAAATCCTTGGTAGGCTGTTGTAATTGATGTGAGTGAAACCCAAGGCCGCGTAGGATCTTTTCTGCCTTGCCAATAATTGCATAACCATCTGTACTTGCCAATTCATCATGGCATTTTGCTAGCGAATGCGCATCACCCTCCTCAATCGCTTTATCTAAAATGGTTTCTAAGGCGCGATAACGTCGATCCCCATCAATAACATATTCTATTGCGGCTCGAGAAGTAGTAGGAATCTCTTGCTTAACTTGGGCTATTTCTAAATTATTGGGAAGGGTAACCATGCCTTGGTGGGGCTCAAGTTCTCCCGTTATCATGGCAAAAAATGAAGATTTGCCACAGCCATTATCGCCTATTAAACCTATCTTCTGTTTGGCATATAAGGTGAGATTAATATCTTCAAGGAGGACTTTCTGCGAGCGGCGTAAAACTATTTTTTGTAATGTAATCATGCAGCGATTGAATCATGAGTATTTAATCAAAGTCAAGAATGGGCGGCCTTACTTAATCAAACCCTCTTTAAAGAAAGTGATGCCCCGCACTTGAATTATTGACTATCGGCCTCATATAGCTATCATTAGCACTCGAAACTAGCGAGTGCTAGCTTAACTACTTTATTTCAACCAAATTGGTGAGGAGAAAAAATGGATATGAGTATACGCCCTTTACATGATCGTGTTGTGATTCGCCGTATGGAGGAAGAACGCACTTCTCCAGGTGGGATTGTAATTCCTGACACTGCTGCAGAAAAGCCTATCTTAGGTGAAGTGATTGCAGTAGGCCCAGGCAAGGTTACCGACAAAGGTGAGCGTCGTGCTCCAGATGTTAAAAAAGGCGATAAAGTACTTTTTGGTAAATATTCTGGTACCGAAGTTAAATTAAGCGGAAGTGAATACATTGTGATGCGTGAAGACGACATCATGGGTGTTGTTGAATAAAACTTATTGATCTAATAGGAAACTTAATCAATACATAGAGGTGAATAATGGCTCCTAAAGAAATTTTATTTTCAGAAAACGCGCGTCAAAAAATGTTACGAGGCGTTAATATATTAGCTAACGCTGTCAAAGTAACCTTAGGACCTAAAGGTCGTAATGCTGTTATTGAAAGATCGTTTGGCGCTCCATCAATTACTAAAGATGGCGTATCTGTTGCAAAAGAAATCGAGCTCGAAGATAAATTCGAAAATATGGGTGCACAGATGGTTAAGGAAGTAGCTTCCAAAACCTCCGATGCAGCGGGCGACGGTACGACAACAGCTACCGTGTTAGCACAAGAATTATTGAGAGAAGGCAACAAGGCGGTTAGCGCTGGCATGAATCCAATGGATCTTAAGCGCGGAATCGATAAAGCCGTTACAGTAGTCGTTGAGGCTTTAAAAAACCTATCCAAGCCGTGTACAGATACTAAATCAATTGCTCAAGTAGGCACTATTTCTGCAAATGCTGATGAAGCAGTTGGAAACATCATTGCTGAAGCAATGAATAAAGTGGGTAAGGAAGGGGTCATCACCGTTGAAGATGGTTCTGGACTAGAAAACGAGCTTGAAGTAGTTGAAGGTATGCAGTTTGATCGTGGTTATTTGTCACCTTACTTCATTAACAACCAGCAAAACATGAGCGCTGAATTAGAACAGCCTTACATTTTACTTGTTGATAAGAAAGTTTCTTCAATTCGTGACATGTTGCCAGTCTTAGAAGCCGTTGCTAAATCAGGCCGTCCGTTATTATTAATTGCAGAAGATGTTGAAGGTGAAGCTTTAGCAACCCTAGTTGTTAATAACATTCGTGGTATCGTAAAAGTAGCTGCTGTTAAGGCACCTGGATTTGGTGATCGCCGTAAAGCAATGTTGCAAGATATTGCTGTTTTATCCGGTGCTAACGTGATTTCTGAAGAAGTTGGTTTATCGCTTGAATCTGCTGCATTGACCGATCTTGGTGGCGCTAAACGAGTGGTTGTGACCAAAGATAACACTACCATTATTGATGGCGCTGGTAAGAGCGATGAAATCAAATCACGAATTGAACAAATTCGTAAAGAGGTTGAAATTAGCAGTTCTGATTATGATCGTGAAAAGTTACAAGAACGTCTTGCTAAATTAGCAGGCGGTGTGGCTGTTATCAAAGTAGGTGCTGCAACAGAAATCGAAATGAAAGAGAAAAAAGCACGCGTAGAAGATGCGCTTCATGCAACACGTGCTGCTGTTGAAGAAGGTGTTGTACCGGGTGGTGGTGTGGCTTTAGTGCGCGCCTTAGATGCACTACAAAATGTTAAAGGTGCAAATGATGACCAAGAGCGTGGTATCACCATTTTACGCCGTGCGATGGAAGCACCTTTACGTCAAATCGTGACCAATGCTGGAGAAGAATCTTCTGTCATTTTATCTAAAGTGGCTGAAGGCAAAGGCAATTTTGGTTACAACGCTGCTACCGGCGAGTTTGGTGACATGATACAAATGGGTATCTTAGATCCTACCAAGGTAACACGTACTGCATTACAAAATGCTGCTTCTATTGCTGGCTTAATGATTACGACAGAAGCCATGATAGCTGAACTTCCTAAGAAGAAAGACGACGGTGGTTCTGATATGGGCGGTATGGGCGGAATGGGTGGTATGGGCGGAATGGGCGGAATGATGTAATTTCCCCTCCACACTTTCCTTAAAAAACCCCGCTTTTGCGGGGTTTTTTTATATCTCAAATAAACCAAACCTGAATGGAGAGGCTTTTGTAGGTATAAATTGGTATTCAGCACTAATTTAGAATTTGGTAAGAATGTATTTAGAGGCTGAACAGTATTTCTTAAGAGGATAAAGAGTGGACCAGTCAAAAATCCACTCTTTGTGAGGTAGGTCAAGGTCTGAATAACTTTCGCTAATGTGTATCTGGGAGTACATTAGGAAAGCTAACGTTAACCCGCTAGGGTTAATTCGGTTTATTCTTCGTCATCCCATTTCAATGTGCCACCTGCTTGATACTCAATGACACGGGTTTCGAAGAAGTTTTTTTCTTTTTTGAGGTCCATCATTTCGCTCATCCAGGGAAATGGATTTTCTGCGCCAGGATATTGTTCAGCTAGGCCTATCTGGACGCAGCGACGATTGGCAATATATTGCAAATATTCCTTAAACATAGAGGCATTCATTCCAAGGATACCGCGAGGCATGGTATCTATTGCATATTGGTACTCTAAATCAACCCCGGTACGAATCATGTGGATGATTTCTTCTTTGAAGGATTCGGTCCAAGTATGAGGATTTTCAATTTTAATTTGATTGATAACATCAATACCAAAGTTCATGTGCATAGATTCATCACGCAAAATATATTGGAATTGCTCAGAGGTTCCTACCATTTTATTGCGTCTGCCCATAGATAAAATCTGGGTAAAGCCCACATAGAAAAAGATACCTTCAAAAATCACATAAAAAGCAATTAAATCGCGTAGTAGGCGTTGATCATTTTCAGGGGTGCCAGTATGAAAGTTGGGATCGCATATACTTTGAGTATACGGTAGGGCCCATGCTGCCTTAGTGGCAACAGAGGGCACTTCTCTATACATATTAAACACTTCTGCCTCATCTAGGCCTAAGCTTTCAATAATATATTGGTAGGCGTGCGTATGTAATGCTTCTTCAAACGCTTGGCGTAATAAATATTGACGACATTCTGGATTAGTAATATGCCGATAAACAGCTAGAACCAAGTTGTTTGCCACCAATGAATCTGCAGTGGAAAAAAAGCCTAGATTACGTTTAATAATGAGTCTTTCATCTTCAGTGAGACCATCTAAACTTTTCCATAACGCTACGTCAGGTGACATATTAATTTCATTGGGCATCCAATGATTAGCGCAACCCGCTAAATATTTATCCCAAGCCCAGGTGTATTTAAAAGGCACGAGTTGGTTCAAATCGGCGCGACAATTAATTATTCTTTTTTCATCAACTTCAATACGCGCAGCGCCCATTTCTAAATTTTCAAGACCAATGATTCCGCTCAATCCTGCTGATAAGTCTTTCGTTTCTGGCGCATCCCATTGTAATTGTGTACTCATAATCTTCTCCTCTAGAGGGTGTCTTTATTGACACGCCTCACAATCTGGATCATCAATTGAACAGCTCTTGGGGGTGGATATATCTACAGCATTTAAAGCACCATCTGCAATGGTGGATTTTTCTGCATTTGTCGCCCCCAGGCTACGTAAATAGTAAGTTGTTTTTAATCCTAATAACCAAGCAGAAGTGTAAAGAACATCCAATTTTTTACCAGAGGGTTCTGCCATGTATAAATTAAGTGATTGCGATTGATCAATCCATTTTTGGCGTCTTGAGCCTGCTTCCACTAACCATTTCGGATCAACTTCAAAAGCATTTGCATACAGCTTCTTAAGTTCGCTTGGGATACGGTTAATTTTTTGCAAACTACCATCATAATATTTAAGATCATTAATCATCACCTCATCCCATAAGCTTGCTTTCTTAAGGTCGACTACAAGATAAGGATTCACCACTGTGAATTCTCCGGAGAGATTAGATTTCACATATAAATTTTGATAGGTAGGTTCAATGGATTGTGAAACCCCGCAAATATTAGAAATTGTTGCGGTGGGCGCAATAGCCATTACATTTGAATTTCGCATGCCAACAGTGGCTACACGTTTTCGCAAACTGTCCCAATCTAGTTTCATGGAGCGATCTTGTAATAAATACTCGCCTCTGGATTGATGTAGTAATCCAATAGAGTCGATAGGAAGAATTCCCTTACTCCATAAAGAGCCTTCATAGCTTTGATAACAACCTCGCTCCTCCGCTAATTCAGAAGAGGCAAGAATTGCATAATAACTTATCACTTCCATACTTTGATCAGCAAAAGCAACGGCTTCTTCTGATGAATAAGGAATGCGTAATTTATAAAGCGCATCTTGGAAACCCATAATGCCAAGGCCAATAGGTCGGTGGCGAAAGTTAGACTTACGGGCTTGCGGAACGGGATAGAAATTAATATCAATCACATTATCTAACATGCGTATAGCTGTTTTAATGGTCGCCTGTAGTTTGGTGTGATCTAGTCCATTTTCCGTCATATGATTGATAAGGTTGATGCTGCCTAAGTTGCATACTGCAATTTCGTCTTGAGAAGTATTTAAGGTTATCTCCGTGCATAGATTAGAGCTATGAATGACGCCCGCATGTTGTTGTGGGGAACGTAAATTGCAGGTATCTTTGAAGGTAATCCAAGGATGACCTGTTTCAAACAACATGCTCAACATTTTGCGCCAGAGAGAAACAGCCGGAATAGTTCTGCTACTAATCTCGCCGCGTTGAGCTTTTTCTTCATACATGATGTACGCTTTTTCAAAGTCAGCGCCAAATTTTTCGTCTAAGCCGGGTACTTCATTGGGAGAGAAAAGAGTCCAATTTTGATTTTCAGCTTTTCTTTTCATGAGTAGGTCAGGTACCCAGACAGCCGTGTTCATATCATGAGTACGTCTTCTGTCATCTCCGGTATTTTTGCGTAACTCTAACAGTTCGAAAATATCCATATGCCACACTTCGAAATAGGCGCAAACGGCACCCTTGCGCTTACCGCCTTGGTTGACTGCAATAGCGGTAGAATCAGCTACTTTCATGAAAGGAACCGGACCGAGAGATTTGCCATTTGTTCCCTTAATATGGGCACCCATGGCGCGAACTTTGGTCCAGGAATTGCCTAATCCGCCGGCAAATTTCGAGAGCAACGCATTATCTCTCAATGCATTATAAATGCCTTCAAGGTCATCGGGGATTGAGGTTAAAAAGCAACTTGATAATTGAGGTCGGCGTGTGGCGGCATTAAATAATGTGGGAGTAGAGCTCATATAATCAAAGGTAGAAAGAAGATTATAGAAAGCAATAGCATGACGGGTACGATCTTGCGATTCACCTAATGCTAACCCCATCGCCACTCGCATGAAAAAAACCTGGGGAAGTTCATAGCGAACCCCTTGGTAATGAATAAAATAGCGATCATAAAGGGTTTGCAAACCTAAATAAGTGAATTTTAAATCACGGCTGCTCACCAAGGCTTGTCCCAACTCCTCTAAATCAAAAGATGTCGTTAGGACGGGGTCGAGCATTTCTAAGGCAATTCCGCGTTCTATATATCGTTTCAATGCTTCGGGATAAAGCGAAGAAAGTTCAGCCTGAGTGGCTTCATTTGCAAGATTAAGAAAGGATAGGGCTTCACCGCGTAAGTCATTAAGGAGTAATCTTGCGGCAACAAACGTATAGTTAGGTTCTTTTTCTATGAGTACTCTAGCGCTCATTATTAATGCTTTATTCACATCTTCCATAGAAGCGCCATCAAATAAATTGCGTAGCGTTTCTTTGATAATGTCCTCGGGGGATACTTCTTCTAATGAAGAGCAAGCTTCTTCAACCACTTGGCCAAGGCGTTTTAAATCCAGTGGGATTTTTGCACCATCTGACAAAGTGATATGAGGCATATTTGGATCATGAGGAGTAAGTTCTTGCTCTCTCTTCATGCGTTGTTTTTCACGATATAGAACGTATTCGCGAGCAACTTGATGTTCACTGGCGCGCATTAACGCGAGCTCTGCTTTATCTTGAATGGCTTCAATATGAATAATATAGCCGCTGCTTGCCGCGCGTCTTTTGAAATCTTCAGTAATATTGATGACCATAGAGTGGACTAATTCTCGTACGCGATCTGAAGCAGCCGCTTGGCTGCCTTCAACAGCGATGAAAGCTTTAGTAAGAGCAATTGCAATTTTGGTGTCATCGTAATCGACGACTGAGCCATTGCGTCTTATGACGCGTAAATGTCCTGGGGTATGACTTAAAAGCTCTCCCGAGATTTCGGTTGTCATATCTAATTGTTCTGCCATTAACTCCTCCGACCGTAATTTGTTGCGCAGCAATGAAATTGTTCGTTAGTTCTGTGGATATTTCTATTCAGCAGAAAAATATAAAAAGGTAAAACCCAATATGTTGTGGTTTCCTGAACTAGGAACACACGATACGGTGTAATTTACCAAATTGCAATAGGATATCCTCTGCAAAAGATGTGGATAAGATGTGGGAATTGAGGATTATAAATGCCCCTAAATTCTTTTTCTAATAAACGCGTATTATCTCTGCTCTTTTCATAAAAAAAATCCAACTCAAAGCTGGAGATCAGGAAACCCAGGTAGCCTGGATGTAGCGAAGCGGAATCCGGGGATTTTTAAGAACGCAAGAATTAACGACCCGGATTTCGCTTCGCTACATCCAGGCTACGGGATTGTTTTCTTATAACACCATCAACACGAGTTTATCTGAGGTGAATCCTTGATAAATCTCATCTGGTTGTTCCTTGCGCTTAGCAGGAATTAAGGAGCTATATTCACGGTATGCTCATTCAAACTGTCGGGCTAATAAGGGCAAAAAGAAGCATTAAATCCTGGTACTTCGAATATTCGTAGAGTAAACTCAAACAAATTTTCCCCTAGTTTTACTGATTGGAGTGTTCGCCATGCGCTTTCTCGATAATGACCAATGGAAATTAAAAGTAGGATTGGCCGAGATGATGAAGGGAGGCGTCATTATGGACGTTACTAATCCCCAGCAAGCCATTATTGCCGAACAAGCAGGGGCTTGTGCTGTGATGGCATTGGAACGGGTTCCTTCTGATATCCGCAAATTTGGTGGCGTTGCCCGAATGGCTTCTTCACAAATTATTGCAGATATTATGAAGGTCGTGACCATTCCCGTCATGGCTAAGGTAAGAATTGGCCATTTTGTTGAAGCCCAAATCTTACAAGCCTTAGAAGTCGATTTTATTGATGAAAGCGAAGTCCTTACGCCTGCGGATGATGAGTATCATATTGATAAACATGAGTTTAAAGTGCCATTCGTCTGTGGTTGCAGAAATTTAGGTGAAGCATTGCGTCGAATTGCGGAAGGTGCAGCGATGATTCGGACGAAGGGAGAAGCAGGTTCGGGAAATATTGTTGAAGCAGTTCGACATTTACGCACCATTATTACTGAGATGAAACAACTTACCGTCTTAGGGAATGAACAACTCGTACAAGAATCTAAGAAATTAGGCGCGCCCCTGGAATTAGTCAGATGGGTAGCCAAAAATGGTAAGTTGCCAGTACCCAATTTTTCCGCAGGGGGTATCGCTACTCCTGCCGATGCTGCCTTAGCTAGACAGTTAGGCGCAGAAGCGGTATTTGTAGGATCCGGCATTTTTAAATCTGCAGATCCAGAAAAAAGAGCCAAAGCGATTGTTAAAGCAACTACACATTACAATGACCCCGAAATTCTTTTGGAAGTTTCTAAAGAATTAGGAGAGGCGATGCCAGGGCTTGATATTCGCCAGCTTTCACAAGATGAGCTTTTACAAACTCGCGGTGAATAAATTGCGCGTCGGTATTCTGTCAGTTCAAGGTGATTTTGAAGCGCATGCAGACGTTTTGGAGCGTCTAAATGTGGCTTCAGTTTTTGTGACACATCCAAAACATCTCAGCGGAATTCAGGGACTGATTTTGCCGGGCGGTGAAAGTACTGCCATGCTTAAGTTTTTACTGGAAGAGGGTTTTATTGAAGCCATTAAAGAATTTGCACTTGCAGGACGTTGTTTGTATGGGACTTGTGCAGGCGCTATTTTGTTGGCGGATGAAGTTGTCAATCCTTCTCAGCAATCCCTGCATTTAATTGACGCCACGGTAGAGCGTAATGCGTTTGGTAGGCAAATTGCCAGCCGCATTTCAGAGGGTATTTGTTTCGATAAACCGATGGAAATGGTCTTTATCCGGGCGCCGCGTATTGTGCGTTTAGGAAAAAAAGCGACCGCTTTTGCCTACTATGAAGGGCAGCCCGTGGGGGTTACCCAAGATCGTTATATGATGACTACTTTTCACCCGGAATTAACTCAAGATGTTTCGGTGCATGAATTGTTTGTTGAGCTGTGTCGAAAAAGCGTCGCTGAATATCCCCCATCATAAACACCGTCAATTAATTCCTCATTTAAGTCATCTGTAGCGCAGACTCTGAGGGAGCCGTCGTTCAAAAATAAAATAAAACGATTACAAAACCGTTTCATATAACTTAAGTTGTGCCCACTCATAATCACTGCTGCACCTCCGTGACAAAGTTGCTGAAATTTTCGCATTACCAGTTGTTGATAGTAGGGGTCAAGATGATTGGCAGGTTCATCTAATAAGTAGATGCTAGGTCTCTGGAATAAAATACGGGCAATGCTGACCCGACGTTGTTCACCGCCCGATAATTGTAAAAGAGTGCGTGCCCTGTATTCGTGAAGATTTAATAACGTCATTATTTCTGTGATATGAGAATGATCATGGATGGACGCTTTATGAGCGTAACCTCCACACTTAATAGAATCGAAAACGTGAATGGGCAGTGCATAATTTTCTTCTTGAAGTAACAGCCCCATTCTTCTAGCCAGTTGTTTACGTGAGATGTCAGCCAAGGGTGTATTTTCAATAATAATCTCCCCTTCTTGAGGTTCCATTAATCCTGCCAACGTATGTAACAAAGAAGTTTTTCCGCTGCCATTTGCGCCGAGTAGACCTACAAAATCGCCGCGCTGAAGTGAGAGAGAGAAATGGCTACAAAGTGTTTTCTTTGCGCGCATAACCATTACGTTTTTCACATCTAGCATTTTAGTCATTACCTTTCCGAGAAAGGTAGATGAAGAGTGGGATGCCAAGAAGGGTAGTAAATAATCCAATGGGTAGCTGTTCTGGAGCAATAGCAATACGCGAAATAATATCTGCAGCGAGTAGCAGGCAGCCGCCGAGCAGGAGGTTGCAAAGTGGGAATAAATAATGATGGCTATTAATAAGTTTGCGTGTCATATGAGGGACTATTAAACCTATAAAGCCAATAGTCCCGCCCATACTCACTGCTGCAGCGGTAAGTAGGGAGCTTATCACGATCAACTTAATGTGTAATTTTTTTACTTCTACACCGAGTGTTTTAGCCATCAAAGCCCCGTGATTCAAGACATTAATTTCTTTTTGAAGTACGATACTTGCGATGACGGCGATGCCCAGGCTGATTATAGAAAATAGGGGAAAAGATTGGCTATCCACATCTCCAAATAGCCAAAACAAAATAGGACGTGTTTGATTGGTAGGGGAGAGGATAAGTAATAAGCTGAGTAATGCTCCCCACCCAGCGGCCAACACCATACCAACTAGGGGCATGCGCCCGTTCATTTGGGAAATCCAATTCCCCGAGGCTAATAAAAGTATGCCAATGGCTATTATGCTTCCGGCAAAACTGCAGCCGACGAGCCAGATTCCCTCTAATCCTGCTATCAATCCTAGTAACGTAAAAACCGCGGCGCCCCCTGAGCTGCCAAGGGTGTAGGGATCAGCAAGTGGATTAGAAAGCATTACTTGCATTAAATAACCGGAAAAAGCTAATAAGCAGCCAATAACAAATGCATTTAATGCATGGGGAAGGCGAAGATCGAATAAAATAAAGTGCTGTAGAGACGTCCCATGGCCACCCGCAGTCGCTATTAAATCATGAAATGTAATAGGGGTGTCCCCTAAAAAAATAGAAATTAGTAGACTTAGAAAGCTTAAGCTTATGAGACAAAAAAATTTAAAAACATTAGTGCGGATAACCACGAACGTACAGCCTATTATCGTTGGCCGAAAGTCTAACAGATACTTTTACATTTGCTAGCTTTGTGGAACAATGTTATCGAGGTGGGTATGGAGAAAAGTAAGAGCAATGATTGATGAAAAAGGTTACCGATTCAATGTAGGAATTATACTTGCGAACCAGGAAGATCAGCTTTTTTGGGCCCGTCGTATTGGGCAACCTAATGCCTGGCAATTTCCTCAAGGGGGTATTTCTGAGAATGAAACCCTGGAAGAAGCAATGTATCGTGAACTTAAAGAAGAGTTAGGCCTTAATCCCGCTGATGTGAAAATTCTTGCCATGAGTGACCGTTGGCTTTATTACCATCTACCCAAAAATTACCGGCGATATCATTCAAAACCTTTATGCATTGGTCAAAAACAGAAGTGGTTTTTGTTGAGATTTATCGGCAAAGAAGAGCATATTTGTTTTACCTTAACCGATTCCCCGGAATTTGATCGTTGGAACTGGGTAGATTATTGGCATCCAGTGGATCATGTCATCGCCTTTAAAAGACTCGTCTATAAAGCGGCGCTCAAGGAGTTTGAATCCTTATTATTTAAGAAGCTAGAGTAATGCTGAAAATACTGCGGCGAATTGTACAAGAAGTTAATTCAGCTCAGAATCTAAGAGAGGCGTTAGACATCGCCACTAAACGCATAAAAGATGCGATTTCTTCTGAAGCCTGTAGTATTTTTTTAGTAGATGAGGAGCGGGGCGAGTATGTTTTGATGGCCACTGAAGGCCTCAATAAAGATTGTATTAATAAGGCCCGCTTAAAATTTGGGGAAGGACTCATTGGATTAGTAGGTGAAAGAGAAGAGCCTATTAATCTTGACGATGCGCCTACGCATCCTCGCTTTCGATATTATCCTGATATTGGCGAAGAGCATTATCACGCTTTTTTAGGCGTTCCTATTATTCATCATCGACAATTGCTAGGGGTTCTTTTTATTCAGCAAAGAGAGCCCAGACGTTTTGATGAATCTGAAGAAGCTTTTTTGGTTACCTTATCGGTACAGCTGGCTTCCGCAATAGCCCACGCCCAAGCAGTGGGTATTCTCTGGGAACTTAACGATAGAGATATAGAGTCTAAAACATTTAGTGGTTTACCGGGTGCGCCGGGTGTTGCAATTGGTACTGCGGTGATTGTTTATCCTCTGGCGGACTTAGATGCCGTTCCGGATCGGAAAATTGCAGACATTGATGAAGAGATAAAGTTATTCAGGGAAGCCGTTGCTATCACGACGGAAGATATTCGTTCCCTCGCACAATCTCTCACCGTGAATTTACCCAAGGAAGAGCAAGGCATTTTCGATGCATATTTGAGAATTTTGGATAGTCCCAGTTTTATCGACAAAGTTATCGCTGAAATACAACAAGGAACGTGGGCGCAGGCGGCTCTAAAGAGAGCAATTAAACAATATGTGGTGCAGTTCGATGCAATGGACGACGCTTATTTAAAAGAACGGGGCGCGGACTTTCGAGATTTAGGACAACGGATACTTTGTCACCTACAGTCGGGGGATCCGCAAGCGCAATTTAATTATCCCAAGCAAACAATTTTGGTGGGGGAGGAAGTCACTCCGTCTGCTTTGGCGGGAATTCCCGAAGACCAACTGGTTGGGTTGGTGTCCTCTAAAGGGTCGAATAATTCACATGTCGCCATTTTAGCTCGCGCAATGGGTATTCCAACGGTGATGGGTGTTAGTAATCTGCCGGTGGCAAAATTAGAAACTAAAGAATTAATTATTGATGGTTATTATGGGCAGGTCTATTGTTCTCCCTCTTCATCTATTCGCGAAGAATTTACACGTTTATCACGCGAGGAAAAGGAACTCGATAATGAATTGGAAGCTTTGCGTGATTTACATGCAGAAACGTTAGATGGATATAGCCTTTCAATGTTTATTAATACAGGGCTTATCTCAGATGTCAGTCGTGCGTTGGGGGTAGGCGCTGAGGGCGTGGGTTTATACCGTACTGAAGTACCCTTTATGGTCCGAGACCGTTTTCCAAGTGAAGATGAACAACGTATTATCTATCGGCAGCTACTGCAAGCGTTTGCTCCTAGACCCGTTCTCATGCGGACCTTAGACATAGGGGGCGACAAAGAACTGCCTTATTTTCCAGTGCAGGAAAGCAATCCATTTCTAGGGTGGCGAGGTATTCGTGTCACCCTAGACCATCCCGAAATTTTCCTAGTACAAATTCGAGCAATGCTGCGCGCGAGTCAAGGGTTAGAAAATTTGCATATTATGCTTCCTATGGTAAGCAGTATTGCTGAAGTTGAAGAGGCTCAAAGACTTATTGCCCAAGCATATTCAGAACTTATCGAGGAAGGTGAGCAAATAAGAATGCCTTCAATGGGGGTGATGGTAGAGGTTCCATCCGCAGTATATCAAGCACGTGAATTAGCCAAACGCGTCGATTTTCTGTCAGTGGGAAGCAATGATTTGATCCAGTATTTATTAGCAGTAGATCGGAATAATGTGCGGGTGGCTAATCTCTATGATGCACTCCATCCTGCAGTGCTTAAAGCGTTAATCCAGGTTGTTGAGGGCGGCCATCAAGAGGGCAAACAAGTCAGTATTTGCGGCGAAATGGCGGGCGACCCTGTGACAGTTATTTTATTGCTCGCCATGGGATTCGATACGCTCAGTATGAGTGCAGCACGCCTCCCCCGTATGAAGTGGGTGATTCGTAAATTTACAATGGCACGCGCCATTAAGTTACTGGATGAAGTGCTGGCAATGGATGACCCTATCGAAATCCGTTGTCATCTCGAACTTGCTATTGAAGAGGCTGGTTTAGGCGGACTAATTCGCGCGGGCAAGTAAACGCTTCACCCAGTAAGATAGATCAACGACCCGGATTTCGCTTCGCTGCATCCAGGCTACCTTTAGTGCGTAATTCTTTAGACCGTAGCCTGGATGCAGCAAAGCGAAATCCAGGTTGTTGGCTTGTTCTTGGTTATGAGATAGAAATAGCAATTCACAATGAGCGAACAATATACGTTTATATCTGCATTAAATGGGTATGGGATCAAAATACATTACTTGATATAATGCCCCATTCATTTGGAAATTAGATATGTTGACGTACCCACAAATTGATCCTGTCTTACTACAAATCGGCCCTCTACAAATTCATTGGTACGGGGTCATGTATCTGTTGGCTTTTGGAAGCGCCTGGTTGCTCGGACAATGGCGGGCCAGAACCCTCCCCGGTTGGTCTAAAGAAAAAGTAGGCGACTTGATATTCTACTGTGTAGTTGGAGTCGTATTAGGAGGCAGAATTGGCTATATGCTTTTCTACTCCTTATCCAGTTTGATCACAGATCCTATTTCTGTCATTAAGGTCTGGCAGGGAGGCATGTCTTTTCATGGTGGACTAATAGGCGTGGTGATAAGTATGTGGCTTTTTGCCAAACGCAATAATAAAACTTTCTTTGAAGTTTCAGATTTTGTGGCGCCACTTGTTCCCTTAGGTATTGCCGCGGGGAGATTAGGCAATTTTATCAATGGAGAACTTTGGGGTAAGGCTACTTCCGCACCATGGGGGATGGTTATTCCCAATGTAGATAAGTTGCCGCGTCATCCCTCGCAACTTTATGAGCTGTTTTTGGAAGGGTTGGTTTTATTTGCCATGGTTTGGATTTTTTCAATGAAACCTCGACCACGTATGGCAGTATCGGGTCTTTTTGGTCTGGGATATGGCATATTTCGATTTATTTTAGAATTTTATCGCGTTCCTGACGCACAATATGGTTATCTTGCCTGGAATTGGTTCACTATGGGGCAACTCTTATCCCTACCCTTAATTTTCTTGGGCGGCGGTATGGTGTATTTAGCTTATAAAAGAAAAAGAGAAATAAATTATGTCTAGATCCCTTTTATCATTGATCCTCCTGATCATTCTTACCCTGTTAATGGTATTTTGGCAGATGATGGGTTTTTATGTGCTGCATCTTTTTTCAACCACCTATTCCTTCCTGATGCACGCGTTGCAACCTTTAGTTCCAGATCACGCTATTCGCGAGATTTTGGTTATTTTAATAGGGCCCCTGCTCTTAGCGCTGATCCCTGTTTTTATTTATTGGATTTTTAGGCGTCGTTGGTTATATGAATATATGACGGTGGTCTGGTGTATTTGGCTAGTGATGATGACAATGGTAATGATTAAACAAGGACATCACGTGTGAAACAGTATTTGAACTTTTTACAACACATTCTAGATCACGGTGTTAGAAAAGAGGACAGAACAGGAACCGGTACCTTAAGCATTTTTGGTTATCAAATGCGTTTTGATTTAACCCAGGGTTTCCCCTTGTTAACCACAAAAAAAATACATCTCAAAAGTATCATTTATGAACTACTTTGGTTTTTAAATGGAGATACAAATATCAAGTATCTCAATGAAAACAATGTCACTATCTGGAATGAATGGGCCGATGAGCATGGCAATTTAGGGCCGGTATATGGCAAACAATGGCGCTCTTGGAGGGGTGCGGATGGGCAGGTCATTGATCAAATGGCTGAGCTTATTAATCAATTAAAATTAAATCCTGATTCAAGACGTTTAATTATTAGCAGTTGGAATGTGGCGGAATTACCCAAGATGGCATTACCACCTTGTCACCTGCTGTTCCAATTTTATGTGGCAAACAATAAACTTTCTTGCCAATTAACCCAACGTTCAGCCGATGCCTTTTTAGGCGTCCCCTTTAATATTGCTTCATATGCGCTATTGACCCATATGCTTGCACAGCAATGTAATTTAGAGGTAGGGGATTTTATTTGGTCCGGAGGCGATTGCCATATTTATTTAAATCACTTAGAACAGGTTGAAACTCAACTTTCAAGAACGCCTTACGCTTTACCTACCCTTATGATTAAAAAAAAGCCAGCGTCTTTATTTGAGTACCATTTTGAAGATTTTGAGTTTGCTGATTACCAATTCCATCCAGCTATTAAAGCTCCAGTCGCTGTTTAAGCCTATATAGTCAGTCTTATCTATGCTCTCCCGCTGGTCGGGAGAGCTTATTTGGATTTCTTTCTGCTAAGCTACGAGCTGTAGCTATTTGCCGCCGCCCGTGGTACTGCGCCCAGCGTTTATGCCTTCGAGCAACATTAATGCTTGGTAAAGCTGGAAGTCATTTTGGGCGAGCGATAGCTCTGATTTAGTTTTTTCTTCCAGATTTTCAGCGAAGGATTTGCCATTACCATTTTTTAAATGGCCGCTTAAATCACTTTCATTGATCGGATCAATTAAAATATCGTCGCTGTCAGTTTTATTGACTGTCAAATTGCCTATCAATACATCGGGGACAATTCCCATTGCCTGAATAGAACGTCCAGAGGGCGTATAATACAATGCGGTTGTGAGTTTGAGCGCTGTAGTATTATCGATAGGGAAAACAGTTTGCACCGAGCCTTTTCCGAAACTACGTGTACCCATAATAATCGCACGTTTATAATCTTGTAAGGCTCCCGCAACAATTTCAGAGGCAGAGGCGGATCCTTCATTAATTAAAACAATCATTGGAACATTATGAATAATATCGCCTGGTGTCGCCTTTGCTCGTATATCTGCACGTGGGATACGGCCCTTAGTGTAGACGATGAGTCCATCATATTTCTTTGTATCTAAATCGAGAAAGACGTCTGTAACGTCAATAGCTGCATCCAGTAAGCCACCAGGATTATTGCGCAGATCAAGGACTAAGCCTTTGAGCTGGCCGCCTGATTGTTTTTCTAGATTTTTAACTGCATTTTCCAGGTCTTGCTTTGCGGCAGTTTGGAAGAATGCTATTCGGATATATCCATATCCATTTGCTAACAATTTGCTTTTGATCGTTTGGACTTTAATCACATCTCTTTTAACAAGAATCTTCAGAGGTTTTTTCTCCCCTTTACGAAGAATCGTTAAAGCAACATGACTTCCCCGTTTACCGCGAATCAGATTGATCGCTTCGCGCATCGTCATTTCTTTAATAAGTTTATTATCAATACGAATGATTAAATCGCCCGCTTTGATGCCAGCCTTGTAAGCAGGGGTATCGTCTAAGGGACTAATGACTTTTATATAGCCGCTTTCTGGAATAATCTCCACGCCTATGCCACCGAATTTTCCAGTGGTAGCCGTTTGTAAGTCTTTTAAATCCTCCTCATCTAAATAAGAGGAATGTGGGTCAAGACTGGAAACCATGCCCTTCATGGCATTTTCAAATAGAGTATCATCATTGATAGATTCAATATAATAGCGCTTTATTTGCATTATGACGGTTGAAAAACGTTGGATGTCTTTTAAAGGAACACTGATGGATTTGCTGCCATTTGTGGCAGAGGAATTTTCAGCCATTACATAGCTGCAAATACCAATGCAGGCACCTACCACTAAACTCATAAATATGGTTATTGTGCCCCGTTTATTCGATCTCACTAGTTCCTCTCCTCGGTCCGAGTACGCATTTCAAGAAAGCAAATGTATCATTCTAACTTCATAAGATAAATTAGAAAATAGCTTCTTCGTATTCATGGCCCTTGGGGGCCTCAAGACAAGCACCAGGAACAAGGATCAATGGGTTTACCCTTTAGACGCAGCGCGAAGTAAAGCGCTGATTTAGCTTGCCCGCCGGTATGTCCAACGGTTGCAATAAGTTCGCGTTTTTCGACAATGTCTCCCGTCTTCTTATATAAGACACCATTATTACCGTATAAAGTCATGTACCCTCTGCCATGATCAATAATAAGTAATAGGCCATATCCTGGCATCCAGTTTGCAAAAATAATCCGTCCGGGAGCCACGGAATAAACCTTTTGTCCTTCTGGAGCACTGATTAAAACACCATTTTGCTTCAATTCACTATTTTGAATATAGCTGCCAAATTTCTCTAAAATTTTTCCCGAGGTAGGCCAAGCAAATCGACCGGAATGATGAGTAAGATAATCTGAAGAGTAGCTTTCTTTTTTTTGTAATCGTTCTACGACATTTTCCAGATTTTTTTTATTTTTAAGCAACTCATTTAATTGGTCGGTATGTGATTTCACTTGGAGAGACAGATTTTTTAAAACCGACTGCTGTTTATGGCGGTGAGAGTCTAAATCGTGCTGGGTGAGTAATTGATTTTTTTTGAGATCAGCAAGATGTTGGACATGCGTGGTTAATTCTTCGTGGTTAACCTTTAATGCTAGCAAATTCGTTCGCAATGCCCTCATCGTAGTTTCATTTTGAAGGTATAAATATCGGTTATAGGTGAGCAAACGATTGATCTTCTCGGGATCGTCTTCTTGCAGTATCAATTGTAATTTATTTTTATTTAAGCCCAATACGTACATGGAACGAATTTGCAATAACAGCAGCTGTTGTTGTTTTTTAATTCGACTATCCAGAATTTGTTGCTGTAGGTTTAATTGATTTATGGCAGAGGTCTTTTTCTGTAAATCTGAAGCAGTGTTGTGTAGTTGCAAGGAGACATGACTAATAGCCATTTCAGTTTTCTGTAGTTCTTTTTCAAGGCCTGCTTGCTCAGATTGATTTCGATGCAATAAACTTTGCATATTTTTAATTTGATCTAGCACCTCAGTAAGTTTTTTGCTCATGTTATGAGCATGGCTGTTGCTCGAAATGAGGACCAAAAAAATTATTAAACAAATTCGTATAGCCTGGGCCATTAGATATCTCACTAACTAGTTTTTGAGCTGTAACAATATGTTGCCATGCATCTCACTGGGTTGTGGCAAATTGAGTAAGTAAAGTAAGGTTGGCGCTATATCAATTAGGCTGCCTTCAGGTCGGATGACCTCTGCCTCTCTTCCGATATATAAAAAAGGCACGAGGTTTTCAGTATGGGCGGTATGCAATTGAGTGGTAGTAACATCGTACATTAACTCCGCATTACCATGATCGGAGGTAATGATGACCTCACCGCCTACTTCTTCCAAAGCCGCCACAATTTTACCTAAGCACTCGTCTATAACTTCTACTGCTTTGATCGTTGCTGTCATGTCCCCTGAGTGCCCCACCATATCCGGATTTGCGAAATTACAGATGATAACATCATGCGATTGCAGTTTAATGTCTGCTACTAATTGTGCTGTGAGTTCTCTAGCGCTCATTTCAGGTTTCAAATCATAGGTAGCCACTTTAGGCGAGGGCACTAAGATTCTATCCTCGCCGATAAATGGAGCTTCCCTGCCGCCATTAAAAAAGAAAGTTACGTGGGCATATTTTTCTGTCTCAGCAATCCGGAGTTGTGACAATCCTTTTTGAGCTATGTACTCGCCAAAGGAATTGGTAACGTGTATCGGGGGAAACGCTACTGCAACTTCTATATCACTCGCATAGCGTGTTAATGTTACCAGTCCACCTAATGCGGGTATTTTTTTACGTTCGAAAGAGGAAAAGCTGGGGCTGGTTAATGCTCTTGTTAATTGTCTGGCGCGATCCGCTCTGAAGTTCATGAAAATAACGACATCATCCTTATCAAAGGTGATTGGCGGTGTGCCGTCTGCGTGAATAGAAGTGCCTTTTACAAATTCATCACTTTCATTTCTTTCATAAGCGAGTTCGAGCGCCTCTGCCGCCGAAACTGCTTGGAAGGGTGCTTCGCCCAATGTATAGAGATTATAAGCCTTTTCTACGCGATCCCACCGTTGATCTCTATCCATTGCATAATACCGTCCGATAATAGAGGCAAAGTGACCTGTGTTAAGTTCTTTAAATTGTTTTTCAAGTTTTGCGATTGAGCTCAACGCAGATCGAGGCGGGGTATCGCGCCCATCCAATATTCCGTGAACATAGACGTGTGGTAACTTGTGCTCGGCTGCCAGTTGCACCATTGCCAGCAAATGTCGTTCATGACTATGAACTCCGCCGGGAGATAATAAACCGAGGATGTGCAGTTTAGCCTGAGATTTTTTTAATCTTGACAGCGCCTTTACTATAACTTCATTCTCAAAAAACTGCCCATTTTCAATTGCTAGATCAACACGCATTAAATCTTGAGGGACAAGACGTCCAGCGCCCATATGCAAGTGCCCCACTTCAGAATTGCCCATTTGTCCCGCAGGCAAACCTACATCTGAACCTGACCCCGATATTAGTGTGTGTGGGTAACGCGACCAATAACTATCCCAATTCGGAGTATTGGCTGCATAGATAGCGTTATATTGTGGGTCTTCACGGTATCCCCAGCCATCTAAAATAATTAAAACAATGGGTTTTGGTCTCATCTGTCAATCCAAAGAGGTAAAGGTCGCACTCCTAAAGCACGCTTATTGTTATTTTTAAGAGTCGTAAATTATTTTTCTAAAATGACGGCAAATGTGTATACTAAAAACTTTTCAGCCTAAACAAAAGAAGAATCATCGTGAAACAGTTTTTAGAATTTGTCTTAAATCATTGGATCCTCTGGTCCGTATTTGTTCTCTTAATTCTTATCATTATTTTTGAAGAAATCCGAGGTAGAGTCCAGGGTATCCCCCGGGTGCAGCCACACGATTTAACCCAACTAATAAATCGAGAAGATGCGACCGTTATCGATGTGCGAGATCACAATGCCTTTGCTAAAGGTCATATACTCGGTTCCATCAATATTCCCCATACTCAAATGGATGCAAATATTGAAAAGCTCAAAAAACATAAAGATAAGCCTGTAGTGATTGTGTGTGGCAATGGACAAACCGGTCCACAAGAAGGCATTAAATTGAAAAATAATGGTTTTGAGAAAATTTATTTTCTTTCCGGCGGAATTAATGCCTGGAAAGATGCAGGTCTACCTCTTACCAAGGATTAGTCATGGCAAAAGTTGAAGTGTATAGTTCGGCAGCTTGCTCATATTGCGTTAGAGCAAAAATGTTGCTAGATCAGAAAAAAATTAGCTATCAAGAAATTCGTGTTGATCAAGACGAAAGTAAGAGAGACGAAATGATAGAGCGCAGTGGTCGACGCACGGTACCACAAATTTTTATTGATGATAAACATATCGGCGGGTTTGATGATATGTGGGCTTTAGAGCAGAAGGGCGAGCTGGATAGATTATTAAATAATTAATAAACCGATCTAGACTGCACAAACATATAGCGGATACAAATTGTAATTATTCAGCACTAAATTTTAAATTTTGCTCGAACGTTCAGTTTTGCGCTAAATGGACGTTCGCTTCAGTGGCTGAATAGTTACTACAAATTTAACATATAGAAGGAAACATCATGAGCGAAGCAAAAAACGAAGCAACTAATGAAGATCAACCGCAAATGGATTTTGGCATTCAAAGAATCTATGTTAAAGATTTATCCTATGAAGCGCCAAATTCTCCTCAAATTTTTAAAGAAGACTGGAATCCAAAAGTTGAAATTGATCTTCAAAGTAAGTCAAATCGTTTAGAAGAAGGTATTTACGAGGTTGTGCTATCGGTCACCAGCACAGTAAAAGTAAACGACAAAATGGCATTTTTGGTTGAAGTACAACAAGCGGGTATTTTCACAATTCGTCATTTCCCTGATGAACAAGTGCAACATTTATTAGGCAGCTTTTGCCCCAGCATTATTTTCCCTTACGCGAGAGAATCTATTACAGACCTCGTTACCCGTGGTGGTTTCCCACAACTTTATTTGGCTCCTATTAATTTTGATGCCATTTATCAACAACGGTTGGCTCGGGAACAACAGGAAGCAGCAGAGAGCAACGGTTAATAATGTCACCCATTGCTATATTAGGAGCGGGTTCCTGGGGAACCGCGCTCGCTATTTTGTTGGCACGTAATGGTCAACATGTTCGATTATGGGGTCGTGATGACTCAATTAAAGATATTCAGTCATCACGCATCAATAAACGATACCTGCCTAATTTTGTTTTAGATGATTCAATTGAAGCCTTCACCGATTTGGAAGCCGCGACCGTTGGCATACAAGATTTTTTAATTGTGGTACCAAGTGGTGCATTTCGTTCGGTTGTGAGTGATTTGCATCAACTTCGGCCCACAGGTATAAGATTGGCGTGGGCGTCTAAAGGGCTAGATTCAGAGAAAAATCAATTGTTGCATCAAGTGGCTTTTGACATATATCAAGATACTCTTTCGATAGCCGTTATTGCGGGGCCCTCTTTTGCGAAAGAAGTGGCTGCGGGGTTACCAACTGCAATTACGCTAACCAGTAACAATGATGATTTTTCCCGCTCGCTTATTCAACGGTTGCATGGTCGCCATTTTAGAGTTTATTCCCAAATGGATCTAATAGGCGTTCAGGTTTGCGGTGCGGTAAAAAACTGTTTGGCAGTGGCGACCGGAATTTCCGATGGGTTAGGCTATGGCGCGAATGCGCGTTCCGCACTTATCACCCGTGGTCTTATAGAAATGACGCGTCTTGGCTTAGCAATGGGCGGACAACAATCCACCTTTATGGGGCTAGCGGGTGTAGGTGACTTAGTACTTACTTGCACAGATGATCAATCCCGAAACCGCCGTTTCGGTGTTGCTATTGGTCAGGGGGCGGACATCGCTTGCGCAGAAAAAACGATTGGTCAGGTCGTGGAAGGTAAGCTAAATGCATTTAAAGTATTAGCATTAGCAAAAGAATATAATATCGAAATGCCTATCATCGAACAAGTTTGTAACGTTCTTAAAGGGGAAGTGACACCCTTTGAAAGCGTCGAAAAGTTATTTGCTAGAGAGCCTAAAAGGGAAGGAATTCAGTAGCACCCTCAAACTGAAGCTGCCGCCACGCTTCATACAGTATTATGCTGACCGCATTAGAAAGATTTAAGCTACGACTTTGAGTTTGCATCGGGATTTTAATAATACTTTGATCGTCAAACTCCTTAAGAACAACGGAAGGCAATCCGCGAGATTCTGGTCCAAATATTAATGCATCCCCACGTTGATAAAAAACCTCTGAATAAAATTTACTTCCCTTAGTTGAGCAGGCATAAATATTCATTGGTTTTGTTTCATGTCTGAAATCTTCGAAGGTGGAATGAATTTTAATATCTGCCCATTCCCGATAATCCAGCCCCGCTCTTTTTAATTTTGCATCATTTAATGTAAACCCAAGAGGTTCAATTAAATGTAATACAGCGCCCGTATTGGCACATAAACGAATAATATTGCCAGTGTTAGGAGGAATCTCTGGTTCAAATAAGACGATATGGAACATAGTTACCTTCGGTAAAGCCCTTCTCCTTTGGGAGAAGGGCGGGGCATTTAAGGCTCAACAAAGGGGTCACCGCTGATCGCAGCAGGGGACGTTTTTGTTGGTGGTTTTCGTTGAGCATCGGTGGAAGCTGGCTCGTCACTTTCCCCGACAAAGGTATCACCGTCATCTTGTTTTGTTTGAGCTGCGCCCCCTTCTTCCCCAACAAAGGTATCGTCCCCATCGGAGGATTTGTCAGCATTCCCGGGCTCTGCTGAATCTCCTCCTGGGCAAATGGCTCTGATGTCGCAATCCCGTTTTTGAAGATAGGCATCGCGCACAAAAAGATAAGGGTCTAGCGCTTCATCAATAAGTCTATCGGCAGGAAGCAAGGCTGCACGTTTGTGAACAATACGTAGTCCATACAATCCATAACGAAGTGAAGGAGGCTCTATATAAGGCCAGAGTGATAAGTAATGCCAGTCAACCGACCACCCTATAGTGTCACGAATCGTGGAGGGGCCAAAAAATGGCACCATCAGATAAGTGGAATTAACAAAGCCATATCTCGCTAATGTTAAACCAAAATCTTGATGATGTTTGGGGAGCCCCGCACAAGTTGCCACATCAAATAATCCAAAGACACCAAAAGTAGTATTGAAAGCAAATCGCCAGCAATCTGACCATGCATCTAAAAGTTTAAATTGTAAGGTGTTGTTAGCAATATTCGTTATATCGTCAATATTATCGAAGAAATTGCCGATTCGGCAGGCGACAAAGGGAGGCATCACTTTATCGTAGACAGTTGCTACTGGCCGCAAAATCACTTTATCAATCACCATGTTGAAGGCAAATATTTGACGATTAACAGGTTCTAGTGGATCTACACAGGCGCAGCCGACTACCGATAGGCAGATCGTAATTAAAAGAAAGCGGGTGAAAAGTTTTATCTTTTTCATAATTATATTATTTCCTAATTGTACAGTCGTTTTTAGCTTGTTGTAAGCTGCAAACGGGAGGGAAGACTTTTTGTTGCTCGAACTAAGGCATCGATAATGCCCGCCTCACAAGCAGAGTGACCTGCGTCACGGATAATATTTAATTCTGAATTTGGCCACATTCCATGTAGTTCCCAAGCGTTATCTAGCGTGCACACAATATCATAACGTCCGTGAACAATAATCCCAGGTATTTCAGAGATGTGGTGCATGTTGCGCATAATTTGATTGGGCTCTAAGAAACAATTATTTAAAAAATAATGGCATTCTATTAGGGCAAAGCTTAAAGCATGATGCGGATTTTTCATGAGTTCAAGTACTTGCTTGTTCGGCTCTAGTGTGGCGCAGTGGCCTTCCCAGCTCGACCATGTTTTTGCTGCAGACATTCGTGTTACTTCGTCAGTGCCCGTTAGCATTTCATAGTACGCCAAAAGAGGATTGTTTCTGAGGTTATCAGGCACAATGCTCAAAAACTCTTCCCAATAGTCGGGGAAAATTTTATTTGCGCCATGACCCTCAAAAAGCCACTGTACATCCGTGTTACGATTTAAGAAGATGCCTCGCAAGACCATTCCAAGCACTTTTTCTGGAAAGCTTTGTGCATACACCAGGCTCAATGTGGACCCCCAGGATCCTCCAAAAAGAACCCATTTATCTATTTTGAGTTGTTGTCGGATTCGCTCCATATCTTGTACTAAAGCGTGAGTGTTGTTTCCTTTAAGTTCTTTGTGCGGCGTAGAACGGCCACATCCGCGTTGATCAAACAGTATCACTCGATAAATATTGGGATCAAAAAAGCGACGCTGGTCTTCAGTGCAACCGCTCCCCGGACCACCATGAACGAAGAGAATAGGAATGCCGTCAGGATTACCGCATTCTTCAACATATAATTCATGAGGGGGGTCAACAGGTAAGGTAAATTGATGGTAAGGCTTAATAGGGGGATATAAAGTCAGCATATTTACGATAAACTCCTGTCACGCTCTAAAAAAATAATGGGTCATTATAATCCATATTTGGTGAATTCAACATGGTAAAGGATGTATTTATGAAACGTTGTAATTGGTGTGCTGAAGATCCCCTCTACATTAAATACCATGATGAAGATTGGGGTGTTCCTGTCTATGACGATGGAAAATTGTTTGAAATGCTTATTCTGGAAGGAATGCAAGCCGGATTGAGTTGGATCACTATTCTTCGCAGAAGAGAGAACTTCTACAACACATTTGATAAGTTTGACCCCAAGAAAATTGCAAAATATGACGATAATAAATTAAATCAAATATTGCAAAATCCAGGGATTATTCGCAATCGACTCAAAGTTTTTGCCGTTAGACAAAACGCTGTGGCATTCCTTAATACTCAAAAAGAATTTTCTGGATTCAAACATTATCTTTGGAGTTTTGTGAACGAAAAGCCACAACACAACGCTTGGAAGAATTTTAAAGATATTCCTACTACGACCGAAATTTCTGACGCATTATCCAAAGACCTGAAAAAAAGAGGGTTTTCGTTTGTTGGATCCACTATTTGTTATGCATATATGCAGGCAGTAGGCTTAGTCAACGATCATTTAATGACCTGTTTTCGCTACAAACAATTACGCACTAAAAGTAGCCTGGATGCAGCAAAGCGAAATCCGGGTCGTTGATACTCTTTACTAAGGAAAGAACTCTAGCGGAAGAACTCTCCAACAACCTGGATTTCGCTTTGCTGCATCCAGGCTACGTCTATTGAAGAGCTTGAAGCGATATTTCATTTTAAAGAGTCATAGCATTATCTTTGGGAGTTTTGTGAACGAAGAGGCGCGACACAACGTATAAGAGCTTTAAAGCGATATTTCATTTAAAAGATTTACTATATCTGTTAATTTAGCCAGTTATATTAATTAATTCCTACTGCAAAGATGGAACAAAGTCATTGGCGTCAACAGCATGAATAACATAAGAAACTTTTCGATTATAGCGCATATCGATCATGGTAAATCTACGGTAGCAGACCGCTTCATCCAAATTTGTGGCGGGTTAACAGAGCGTGAGATGAGTGCTCAAGTGCTTGATAGTATGGATATTGAGCGAGAGCGTGGTATCACTATCAAAGCGCAAAGTGTTACCTTACATTTTACCGCTCAAGATGGACAAGTTTATCAGCTCAATTTCATCGATACCCCTGGCCATGTCGATTTTGCTTATGAGGTTTCACGTTCCCTCGCGGCTTGCGAAGGCGCCCTCTTGGTGGTGGATGCGGCGCAAGGGGTAGAGGCCCAAACGGTTGCAGTCTGTTATATGGCAATTGAGCAAGGTTTAGAAGTATTGCCGGTATTAAACAAAATCGATCTACCTCAATCTGACCCAGAGCGTGTAATTAATGAAATTGAAGAAATTATTGGCATTGAAGCCAAGGACGCCGTGAGAATTTCTGCAAAGACAGGATTTCACGTGAAAGAGCTGCTACAACAATTAGTAGAAAAGATCCCAGCGCCTAAAGGTGATCGAGATGCTCAACTCCAAGCATTAATTATCGATTCATGGTTTGATAGTTATCTTGGTGTTATTTCATTGGTACGAGTAATGCAAGGAACGCTCAAAAAAGGCGATAAGATGCACGTCATGTCAACGGGCAAGGCACATATTGTTGACCAAGTCGGTATTTTTACTCCCAAACGTCATGAGCAAGAAACATTAAAGGCGGGGGAGGTAGGGTACGTCGTTGCTGGCATCAAAGAAATTAACGGGGCGCCAGTGGGTGATACCTTAACCCTCGCACATAATCCTTCTAAAGATCCCTTGCCGGGGTTCCAAAAAATTAAGCCGCAAGTGTTTGCGGGATTATTCCCCATTAGTTCAGATGATTACGAGGCATTTCGTGAGGCACTTGCCAAATTAAGATTAAACGATGCCGCACTTTTTTATGAACCTGAAGCCTCAGAAGCACTTGGATTTGGTTTTCGTTGCGGCTTCTTAGGTATGTTGCATATGGAAATTGTGCAAGAACGATTGGAGCGAGAATATAATTTAGATCTCATTACTACGGCACCCACCGTTGTCTATGAAATAGTAACTAAAAAAAATGAAGTGTTACATATTGATAATCCTGCTTCATTACCACCACCGAATGACATTCTTGAAATGCGCGAGCCCATCGTCGAAGCGCATATCCTCGTTCCCCAGCAGTATTTGGGCAATGTTATTAAGCTGTGTATTGAAAGGCGCGGTTTCCAAAAGAAAATTCTTTATTTAGGAAATCAAGTAACACTTACTTATGAGCTCCCCATGAACGAAGTGGTATTAGATTTCTTTGATCGATTGAAATCTGTCAGCCGTGGTTATGCATCGCTGGATTATTCATTTAATCATTTTAGAGCGTCAGATCTAGTCCAGCTGGATATTCTTATTAATGGATTAAAAGTAGATGCCCTCGCCTCTATTGTGCATCGCGATAAAGCCTTTCAACGAGGCAGAGATTTGACTGAGCGATTGCGTGAAATTATTCCACGTCAGATGTTTGAAGTTGCACTACAAGCGGCAATTGGTGCCCACATTATTGCTCGCTCAAGCGTTAAGGCGTTACGCAAAAATGTGACAGCGAAATGTTACGGTGGAGATATCTCTCGTAAACGTAAACTTTTGGAAAAACAAAAAGCAGGTAAAAAGAGAATGAAACAGATAGGGAGAGTTGAAATTCCCCAGGAAGCATTCTTAGCAATTCTAAAAGTAGACAAAGACAGTTAAAATGTGACTATTTAATTCCGCCCTGCGAACATCACAGGGCGGGGTCTAAATTAAAGATTCGCCGCTAGGGTTGAATAATATTGAGTAAATTATTGAGGATAGAGCATGCCGATTAATATCGATTTTCCATTTATATTAACCATGTTAGTGGTTATTACGGGTCTTATCGCATTAGCAGATACGCTTTTTTTCGCCAAAAGGCGGACCAATGAAGCGGCAATGCCTAAAATTATTGAGTTTTCTAAATCCTTTTTCCCTGCCTTATTATTAGTGTGGATTATTCGATCATTTATTATCCAACCGTATCGGGTACCTACCGGTTCATTAGAGCCTACCGTGCTTCCTGGAGATTTTATCGCAGTCAAACAGTTTTCTTATGGGCTGAGAGTTCCGGTTATTAATCAGAAAATCTTTGGAGTAGGCGAGCCTAAACGAGGGGATATTGCTTTATTTCATTGGCCAGTGGATACCAGTAAATTATTTGTAAAACGTGTTATCGGTTTGCCGGGTGATCATATTGTTTACAAAAATAAGACACTTACTATTAATGGACAAGAAATGTCTCAAGAGTATTTGGGTAAGGGCAAAGATATAGAGCAAGATGGTTTGACATCCGAAGTTGATCATAAAATTGAAAATCTTGCGGGGATAAAGCATAACATTTTTGTTAAACCTGAAGTGAGTGATCCTGTAGATGTCGATATTGTAGTGCCAGACAACCATTATTTTATGATGGGCGATAATCGTGATGATAGCGACGACAGTCGATCATGGGGTTTTGTACCTGAAACATTTTTAATCGGTAAAGCGTTTGGTATCTGGATGAGTTGGGATGCACAAGATCATCATGTGCGATGGAATCGCATAGGTAAGGCTGTGAAGTAATGCGTTCTGCTGACCAATTAATGCGCAAATTAAATTATGAATTCAAGCACAAGGACTTATTATTGGCTGCGTTGACGCATCGGAGTGTCAGAAGCGAAAATAATGAACGTCTTGAGTTTTTAGGTGATTCTTTACTTAATTTCATCATTGCAGAACAACTCTACCGTAACTTTACGTCTGCAAAAGAGGGTGATTTGAGCCGTTTGCGCGCTACACTGGTAAAAGGCGAAACCCTTGCAGAGATTGCTCAGGAGTTCGAATTGGGAGATTTTCTACGCTTGGGTCCAGGCGAATTAAAAAGCGGAGGCTTTTTACGTAAATCAATTTTAGCGGATGCATTTGAAGCAATAATTGGCGCTATTTATCTCGATTCTAATTACGAAACGTGTCAAGGGCGCGTCTTAAGTTGGTTTGAATCACGTATCAATGAGATTCATCTTTCAATACAAAAAGATCCTAAAACGCGCTTGCAGGAATATCTCCAAGCCAAGCATCTTCCCTTGCCCTGCTATGAAATTCTGGCAATTGAGGGAGAAGCGCATGCACAATTATTTCATATAGAGTGCCGCGTGTCTGGTTTGGCATATGTCACAAGTAGTATTGGTCCTAGTCGTCGCAAAGCGGAGCAGCTTGCTGCAGAAAAATTTTTAGAATTATTGAGAATTTAGCGAGAATGTATGAATAAAGTTTCACGTTGTGGTTATGTTGCAATTATTGGTCGTCCTAATGTGGGTAAATCAACATTGTTAAATCATATTCTCGGTCAAAAAATATGTATCACTTCACGCAAACCTCAAACCACTCGGCATCGCATTTTGGGTATAAAGACAGAGGGTGAAATACAAACCGTTTATGTCGATACGCCAGGGCTACATCAAGAAGCAAAAAAAGCATTAAATCGTTATATGAACAAAGCAGCGAGTGCTGCGATTCATGATGTGGATGTAATTGTTTTTATCGTTGAAGCGCTCAAATGGCAAGCCGATGATGAATGGATTTTGCAAAAGTTAAAACACGTTCAAAGTCCGGTCATCTTGGTTATCAATAAAGTGGATAAAATTGCAGATAAACAAATGCTGCTACCCTTTATAGAGGAACTGAGTAATAAGTTTAAATTTAATTATATTTTACCTATGTCTGCATTAAAAAATAATAATGTGATTGAATTAGAAAATTTGGTAAATTCCTTCCTGCCTGAAAACCCGCATTTTTTCCCTGATGATCAAGTCACCGATGCCAGTGAGCGTTTTTTAGCCTCAGAAATTATTCGCGAAAAATTAATGCGCAGTTTAGGTCAAGAATTACCTTATGCTTTAACGGTCCAAATTGAGCAGTTTAAAGAAGAAAAAAAAATGTACCGTATTGGCGCAATTATATGGGTGGAGAAATTAAGTCAGAAAGCCATTGTGATTGGAGCCGAGGGAGGCGTGCTCAAAAAAGTAGGCACGCGAGCGCGCAAAGAAATGGAGCTGCTTTTTGAAACCAAAATATTTTTACAGCTTTGGGTGAAAGTAAAAGAAAGTTGGTCAGATAGTGATCGCGCGCTGCAAAGCTTAGGCTATAGGAGCGAAAGCGATTAAGATAGTTCTGGAGCCTGCCTTTGTACTACATGCAAAACCCTATCGTGAAACTAGCCTGCTGGTTGATTTTTTTACGTTGAATCATGGCCTCATTTCTGCTATCGCTCGGAGCGCTCGTGGAATGCAATCTCGCTTTAAAGGGTGCTTAGTCCCTTTTTCCCCTTTGGTAATAAGTGGTATAGCAAAAACCGAATTGGTGCAAATTACAGCCGCGGAAGCAACTAATGCAGCGTATTTTATTCAAGGCCAAAACTTATTTAATTGTATTTATTTAAATGAGCTGTTAATAAAACTGTTACATCGATACGATCCTTATCCGAATTTATTTGATTATTATCAAAAAGCCCTTGAGCGGTTACAAAATCAAAATGAAGAGCCTCAAAAAATATTACGGTTTTTTGAAAAACAGCTTTTAGCTGAGTTAGGCTACGGTTTGAATTTAACGCAAGAAGTGACTGGCAAAGCAGTGCTTCCTAACCAATTTTATCGGTATCATATTGAGGAAGGAATTGTTGCTTGCGGCAATATCCACCCGGAAAACACGACATTTCGCGGCAGCGATTTAATAGCCATCGAGAAAAATAATTTTGAAACCAGTGAAATTTTGAAAGCCGCAAGGCGGCTGATGCGTTTAGTATTGGGAGGTTTATTAGGTAATAAACATCTTAAAAGTAGAGAGCTTTTTTCTTAACTTTACGCCGAGTTCACAACTGATTCGCTTCGTAATTAAATTATTTATGTTTTTACCATGAAAAAATGTGAGCAACAATAATTTATCAATTGGTTATTTCAGAAAGCAGGTGATTTAATCATGTTAAACTTAACAGAAGAAATAGAAAATAGTAATAATACCACTCTTCCGAATTCCGGCTATGCAAATGAGGGCCCACCCCTAGAACAAGAGGTGGAAGAATTTGCCAGATTCCTTAATGAGAACCACCACCCGCGGAACACCCTGCGTGACATAAAAAAATTCTTCAAGATGCTTAATGGAAAAGATTTTGCCAGCGCTCAAAGATTATGGAAAAACAATACTCAGCTGATCAAGTTTTTTAATTGGGAACTAAAGTTCAGGCTGTATAAGGAAGAAGATGTAAGATCCTTTTTAACCTATGGATTTAGATATAGGCTAGATCACATCATTGAGGATCTCTTTATTTCAGAGAAATATATTGTTGGCACTGATGCGGAAAAAATATGCATTATCTACCGCATACTGTGGTCTCGAAATAGATTGGCTATCGAGATATTGGTACATAAACAAATGGGCAATCAATCGATACTGTGCTGGTTTATTAATGCCCGCGCTGAAAAAGTGATGGCGATTAAGACAATTTTAAGTTGCCATTGTGCATTAGCTATTCAACATTTAGCTCAGCTTATGATTTTGCAGGAGGATACAGAGCCTCAATTGGCGCTCCATTGGTTTGTGAGTGCACATACAAATAAAATAACCCCCATCAAATCAATTTTAGCCAGTGGGAGTCCCGCTGCTATTCAATGCATGGCTAGCATGACAATACAGGATGAAAATAATATTTTTCAGTTTGCCATTAATTGGTACGTAAATGTGCACCCCAATACTAAGTTGGCGATTGAAAGTATTTTAGCGTCACGATGTCTTCTTGCCATTGAACATCTGAATAATATTTTTATTCTGGATGCCAGCAAAGAAATACAACCAGCACTTAGATGGTATTTATCGTCTGCCCGAGATTGTGAAGATGAGAAAACCAAACGAATTAGCAAAGTGATAGAGTTTAAATCTCAAGAATTCATTTATGCTGTATTAAAAGCACTATATGAAGATTATCCTAATTTTTTTAACGTCACCCTGAAAGGAAAAATAAAGATTAAATACTTGCGTGATCTCTTGAGCGATTTTGAAAGTGGCAGTCAATATGTATCTGCTCTTGAAAGTGATGCTGAATTTGTTCGCGCGCCTGCGGATACCGTCCAGTCTAAAAATATGCCTACCCCTGCTACTCAAGAGTCGGGGTTTTCTCAATGGCAAGAACTGGAAGCATTAGTATCAGATGAATTAAGTCATAACACTCATGTGAAGGTAATTCATGATGATATTTCAATTCATCCTGACCCTGCATTATTCGATGAATCACTCGTTTTATCTGCAAATTTTTTCACCAATTCCTTGCAAACATTATTAACTATTTCCATCAAACCCGATTTTCATGAATTTGAAAAAGCTGAAGTAAGTCTCGTCCCCACGCGTTCACAAAATAATTATTATCAAGATCGATATAATAAAAATTTTTTCTTCCAGCCGTTGCACGAAACTATTAGCTGTAATAATCAAGTTACTATAAATCCTGATGCTCCTTCAATTGATTTTAATTAAAATTTTGAATGTAACTACTTGCCCCTAGAAGCGGACGTCCGCTTCTAGGGGCAAGTAGTTACCATAATATTTGCTAACGAATGTAATATAAATGGTAAGTTATGCATTAATTGCATTTCTAATATTAGGATTTGGATGAGGCAGCTTTGCATTAATTATATCTATGGTGCAAATGCATACAGATAAGCAGTCCCAAAGTGAGCTTATTCTTTAGCGTGGAAAGTTAATTAGGCAATAATTTCGCGGGAGGAGGGTGAATGACCCCTGCGCAAGCGAGTTATAAATACCATTATCATATATTGTCACCGGAAAAAATTTAATATATAGTTTGCCTAGTTTTTAAAAACTAGGACTTGATTATGAAACAAGTACCGCATTATTTAATTATTGGCAATGGCCGTGTAGCCAAACATATTGCGCATTATTTTACTTTATTAAAAATCACGTTTGCTAAATGGTGTAGAAAAGATCCTACAGACCAGCTTATAACGCTCCTTCCTCAAGCTTCCCACATATTAATCTTAATTGATGACCGAGCTATAGATAAATTTATTGCACAACACTTACAAAAAGCAAATAGTATTCTTGTTCATTTTTCCGGTAGTTTAACGAGTAAATTTGCTTATGGTGCTCATCCATTAACTAGTTTCAATGATGGTTTATATGATCTTGAAACGTATATGTCTATTCCTTTTATAATTGATCATGATGCGCCAGATTTTGGAAATTTATTGCCCAATTTATCAAATCTAAATCTGCGTTTGAATACATCATTAAAATCGAAATATCATGCTTTATGCGTGTTAAGCGGCAATTTCAGTGTTATTTTATGGCAAAAATTTTTCCGCAACTTGAGCGATGAATTTAATATTCCGATTTCATTATCACAGATTTATCTGACACAAATCACACAAAATCTTATTGCCAATCCTGAAAATGCATTAACGGGTCCCCTTGTTCGTCACGATTATGAAACGATTAATAATAATTTAGCTTCTCTCAAAGACGATCCATTTCAAGAGGTCTATCAAACTTTCGTAACTTGTTATGACAAAATTACAATGAAGGAGGCCATATGAGAGTTGAAAATTTTTATGCTAAAAAAGAAGCGAATTCCAAAATAAGCATGGTGACCTGTTATGATTATTCCAGCGCACGTATTTTATCAAACACTTCTATTGATTGCTTGCTCGTAGGGGATTCTCTCGCCATGACCATGCATGGTTTTAAAGACACACTCTCTACCACTTTAGAGATGATGGTTCTACATACCGCGGCTGTCAAACGAGGAGCGAATAACAAATTTATTGTTAGCGATCTTCCCTTTCTTAGCTACCGTAAATCACTTAGCAATAGCGTCTCGTCTGTACAACATTTAATCTGTGCAGGCGCAAACGCAGTCAAATTAGAAGGGGCGTCGGGCAACTTAAAGCTTATTAAACACTTAGTTGATTCCGGCATCCCCGTTATGGGACATATTGGTTTAACTCCGCAACACGTACTAAAAATGGGGTACAAAGTTCAGGGGAGGACACAAGAAAGTAGGCAGCAGATCCAGGATGAAGCATTACTGCTCCAAGAAGCGGGTTGCTTTGCACTTGTACTAGAGTGCATACCAAGTCAACTTGCCAAAGAAATAACTGAACAAGTTTCTATTGCTACTATAGGCATTGGAGCAGGTCCGCATCCTAATGGTCAAGTACTTGTTTTTCAAGATTTACTCGGGCTCAACATAGATTTCACCCCTTCGTTTGTTAAAAAATTCACTGATGGAGAGCAGCATATCAAGGATGGAGTGAATTCCTATATTCAATCTATTAATAGAGGAGAATTTCCCCTACATGAAGATCATTGTTGCGCTTAATGAATGGCAAGAAATTCGGGCATCGCTTAAAAACAAACGTGTTGGCTTTGTTCCGACGATGGGAAACTTACATCAAGGTCACATGAGTCTCTGTGCGAGCTCACAAATGAACAATGATGTTACCGCGGTTAGTATTTTTGTTAATCCTACCCAGTTTAATCAAACACAGGATTTTGAGCACTATCCGCGCACGTTAGAGGCAGATATAACTAAGCTTTCTTCACATAACATTGATTACTTATTGGTGCCTTCTTCGACAGAAATCTATAATGATAATTATGAAATACAACTTACTGAAAACAATATAAGCCTAGAATTAGAGGGTCAATTTCGTCCAAATCATTTTGCTGGCATGTTAACTGTCGTACTAAAACTGCTACATTTAGTGCAGCCGAGTAACGCTTATTTCGGTGAGAAGGACTTTCAGCAGTTGTTATTAATAAAGAAAATGGTTGCTAGTTTATTTATTCCCACTCAAATAATCGCTTGTCCCACTATAAGAGCAGAAGATGGATTAGCACTTAGTTCGCGCAACTCTAAACTCACTGCTGTGCAACGTAAGAAAGCAGCTAGTTTGTATCAGTCACTTAACAGCACTAATTCTACCGATATAATTATAAAACAACTTACCCAGTTGGGGTTTAAAGTGGATTATATCGTTGAGAAGTGGCAAAGACGTTTAGGCGCTGTTTGGCTGGATAACGTTAGGTTGATCGACAACGTTGAATTATGGTAACTACTCGCCCCTAGAGCGTCCTAGCCAACGAATCACTTTGGGTGCGAGTAGATACGAATTATGATGCAATTAACAATATTTAATGTGGCACTTACAAGAGAGTAAAAAATGTTATTGTGTATGGATGTTGGAAATACTTTAATCAATGCGGGTGTCTATCATCAAGAACAGCTCGTTTGTCACTTTCAATATTCTACCCCGCTTCTGGGTACAGCTGATCAATTTTATATTTTTTTATTTCAATACTTGCAAACAAAAAATATTGCTATTGATGATATTACGGGTGTTGCTATGTGCTCGGTTGTTCCCAGTTTTGAGAGTATCTTAAAACAGGCATTCGCGGTTTTTAATGTAGACATATTTATGTTGCAAGCCGGAGTGAAAACAGGCCTTAATATAAAGTACAAACATCCTCAAGATGTAGGCGCCGACAAAATCGCAAATGCGATAGGTGCTGTACAAGTGTTTCCTAACAAAAATTTAATTATTGTTGATATGAGCACTGCTACCAGTATCTGTGCTATTAACAAAAATAAAATATATCTGGGGGGCACTATTTTACCGGGTATTCAAATATCAATGGAATCATTAAAAAATAAAGCAGCCAAATTAATAGAGGTAGACATAGGCAAAGCTTCATCCTACTTAGGCGCAAATATAAAGGAAAGCATTCAAGCCGGACTTTATTATGGTCAGCTTGGTGGTATAAAAGAAATTGTTAATGGCATGCAATCTCAGGTATTCAACGATGAAGAAATTATTATCATAGGCACGGGCAGCTTCTCAAATTTGTATACAAATGAAACATTATTTGCTCTCCACCTGCCTCACCTCGCGCTCGACGGTTTAAAAATCGCTTATAGTTATTCTGTTGAATAATTAATTGATGGTGAGCCTCTGTATTAAAATTATGAAGAAATTTACACATTTTTCGATGAAAGTAATTATAAAAACTCGCAGGCAAGTGAGTCTTAGAAAAATAACATTTCTTTTTTGCCGCTCTCATACCATTTTAATGCACACCCTTGGTGTTCCCATGCGCCCAATACAATCCGTTCAGTGGGTTTGTGATCGAGCATAGTCTTGAAAACACTGGCCTTGTGGATGTGACCATGGACCATAAGTTGTGCGGGGGTCGTTGAAAAAATGTGATCGATAGTTTCAGGAACCACATCTAAGTAATCGGGGACTATCGAATGATGACCTCGACTCGATTGACGTAGACTATCGCCAATTTTTTTTCGAACCCTTAAAGGTAGGCTTAAAAATAATGCGCGGAGCAAAAGGTTATTCGTGAGCTTACGGAACTTCATATGCTTAAGATCAAGTGAGCACAGCGAGTCGCCATGCAATAAAATAACATCTTCGCCATAGACTTGAGCGATGCTATGTTCAGCTAGAATCTTGCAGCCTGTTTGTTTAGCAAAGCGTTTGCCGATTAAAAAATCACGGTTGCCGCGCATAAAATAGACAGGAATATTTTTTTCAGTTAACGATTTCAGCCGCCTTTTTATGGTGGAGATATACGGTGTCTCGTGATCATCGCCTATCCACAGCTCGAAAAAATCACCCAAAATATACACGGCCTCTGCCTGAGGGGCATGATTATCCATAAACTGATTGAACAGTTGGGTGCTTAACGTATGTTTTTCATCCAGATGGAGGTCTGCAATAAATAAGGTATGTCGCATATTTCACTTAAAATGGTAATGAGGATCTAACGTTCCAATCTGTAACCTAAAAAGTTACAATACTCTCCTAATAATAACTAAATCCTAGCGAAAGGTGAATTAATGGTCAATATGAAAGCAAAATCGCGGTTTTGCCCAAGTCCAACAGGTTATGTTCATCTCGGCAATGCCCGCACTGCATTATTTAATGCATTACTTGCCAAGCAAAAAGAAGGCATTTTTTTGCTTCGTATTGAAGATACCGATGTCACCCGCTCCAAAAAGGAATATGAAGAAGCATTAGAGCTCGATCTAAACTGGCTCGGGTTATGTTGGGACGAAGGCCCACATAAAGATTTAAATCATGGGCCCTATTGCCAGTCTGAGCGTCAAGAAGTCTATGATCATTATTACACATTGCTAGAACAGCAAGAAAAAGCCTACCCTTGTTTTTGCACCGAAGAAGAATTAGCGTTGATGCGCAAGGTGCAGCGTGCTTCTGGCCGGCCTCCTCGTTATGCAGGCACTTGTTTGGGTCTTTCCCAAGAGAAAATACAAGAAAAAATGACGGCGGGCATGAAGCCTACATTACGTTTCCATGTGCCTAATGACTGTACCATTGAGTTTGATGATGCAGTAAGAGGGTTGCAGCGATTTAGCGGAAGCGATATCGGTGATTTTATTATACGACGTGCTGACGGTACATCTCCCTTCATGTTTTGCAATGCCATTGATGATGCCTTAATGGAAGTGACGTATGCGTTGAGAGGGGAGGATCACCTCACTAATACCCCGCGACAAGTGTTAATTTTACAAGCATTGCAGCTTCCAATTCCCACTTACGGACATATTTCGTTAATTGTGGGGGACGATGGCAGCCCGTTATCTAAAAGGCATGGCAGTCGCAGTATTCGTGAATTACGTGAGTCAGGGTTTTTCCCTGAAGCCGTTAATAATTACATGGCTCGATTAGGCCATTATTATGAAAATGATACCTATATGTCGCTCGACGAATTAGCGGGCCAATTTAAATTAACCAATTTAGGTAAATCGCCTGCTCGTTTTGACTATCAACAATTACTACGTTGGCAACAAGAAGCTATTTCACGCAAGCAAAGTGACGCTTTGTGGGAATGGATGAGTGAGAGCACTCGACACCTCGTGCCTGAAGCCAAACGCGAAATGTTCATTACAACAATCAAGTCAAATATCACCTTTCCAGAGGATGCAGAAAAATATGCATTAATTTTCTTTTCCAGCGATAAACGAATGCTGCTGGAAGAACAGAAGAAAATATTGCAAGAAGCAGGTCCAAATTTTTTCCGAGTAGCAATTGATGCTGTTGAAGATCAGGGGCAGAATTTTAGAGCCATCAGTGAATATCTGCAGGAAAGATTGCAAGTGAAGGGCAAGGGGCTATTTCAGCCGCTGCGTATTGCGTTGACAGGTGAACTGCATGGACCCGAAATGGCTGCTATTTTTAGAATATTGCCGGTGAGTGAGATTATTACCAGATTGAATTTGGCACAGCAGAATATGGCGAATTAATCATTAATTTAAAAAATCGAGTTAGGGAATTTCATAAGCCCAAAAATCATGAATAGCGGTAATTTCATAGCCGCATTGTTCATAAAGTTTTATTGCGCTGGTATTGTCGCCTTCAACATCCAAATAAATTCGGTTAATTTTTTTTTGCTGTAGCATTTCCATTATTTTCAAGACCATTGCGGTAGCAAATTTTTTGCGTCGATGCACGGGTAAAATACAAAGATCATGTATGTAGGCATGATTTTTATCATCAAAACGTAAGTGAACTTTGCCAATTTTTTCGCCCTCACTTAAGGCAACATACACTTTGCGATTTTTTTCATTCATACTGTTGACGAAACGAAATATCATCTTATCGAGAGAACTGTTAAAACAAATGGCATCCATTTGTGCGAGATCTACAATATCATCATGCGTAAATTCACGAAGTTCAAGAGACGGTAAATTCGGAAATTGCACGGGTTTTTGGGAGACCATTTCATATTCGGAATGTGAAAAAGTAGTGTTAAGTTTTTTCACAATTTGCATCGCAATCTCAGCTTCTCGATTACAAATTATCAAACATTTTTTAAAATTTCTTTTTGTCAGTTCTGCGAAAACTTCTGATAACAAACTTTTAAAATGGCCTTGTTGGCGATGCTTTGGGTGAACTATGGCAGATAACTCTACTTCATCTTCTTTAAAGGCAAATACGCCGATATAAGCAGCTAAATTACCCTCAATATACAACAAGAAATCGTCATACTCAGGAAGCTTTCTATCTTCCAAAATATTCCAGTAAAGTTTGGTTTTAAACCCATCGATATTATGCGAAATAATAGAGAGATTTTTAATTTCTTTTAATTCATTTTTCGAAAGTTTTGTTGTTTTAATTAAATATTTTCGAATCATTCATAAGGCTCAGGGGTTATTGCTTCCGATTTAGGTTCTAATGGGAGTATAGTATATGTGCATTTATTCAGCGGTTCTAAATTAGCGTTGACTAGTTACAGTAGCTCTAAATGCATTCTGGAAAGCTGGAGATTGTAAGGAAAATCAAATTTAAATGCAAAGATTTATCGCTCGCTTTAAATTATACTATGAGACTATACCAAATGGATTTGGGGGATCGAAAATGGATGTGCTTTCAAAATTAGGGCTAGGGATGACAAATTCAGGGGGCTTTGGAGGCTTTTCCTGGCAATCCTCGGGAGGGGAAATTCTAACCTCTAAAAATCCTGCTACTGAGAAAGAAATTGCTGTCATTGAGATGGCTTCGCGTAATGATTATGAAGAAATAACAAAAATAGCACATCAAGGCTTCCTCAAGTGGCGTGAAGTTCCGGCCCCCGTTAGAGGCGAGTGCATTCGTTTAATCGCCCAGGAATTGCGTGCCCATAAAGATTTGTTAGGAACCCTCGTTTCGATTGAATCGGGAAAAATAAAACCAGAGGGTGATGGCGAAGTTCAAGAAATGATCGATATGGCAGATTTTGCGGTAGGTCTTTCGCGAATGTTATACGGAAAAATTATACCCTCTGAGCGCAAGCATCATCGTATGTTGGAGCAGTGGCATCCATTGGGACCTGTTGGCGTAATTACTGCTTTTAATTTTCCTATGGCAGTTTGGGCATGGAATGCATTTATTGCAGCAATTTGTGGCGATACCGTCATTTGGAAACCCTCTCATAAAGTGCCGCTATGTGCAATTGCAGTGCAATTGCTTTGTAACAAGGTGATGAAATCGTTGGGGCATGACGGCGTATTTTCCCTAGTGGTTACCCATGACACAGCTACCGCCGAGGCTTTGGTGGCAGACGAAAGATTACCCCTTATTTCATTCACGGGCTCAACCCGCGTGGGGCGAAACATTGCGGGAATGGTTTCACAACGTTTAGGTCGCTATCTTTTAGAGTTAAGCGGTAATAATGCGGTCATCATTGATGAGACGGCCGATTTGGATTTAGCCATACCCGCCGTCGTGTTTGGCGCGGTGGGAACGGCGGGTCAACGTTGTACGTCAACCAGAAGATTAATTGTTCATCGAAGTCGTTATGATCAACTCGTAACTCAACTCGTCGCCGCCTATAAACAAATACCTATTGGCAACCCATTGGATCCCCATATTCTAATGGGTCCTCTAATAGATGATTTAGCAGTGCAAGCCTATCAACGTGCGATTGAGGAAATAAAGGGCACTTCGGGTGAAATCCTTTTTGGAGGTAGCGTCTTGGATGGCCCGGGACATTTTGTTGAACCTACCCTGGTGTATGCACAAGAACAGTCAGAGCTAATTCGAAGAGAAACTTTTGCTCCTATCTTATATATTCTCACTTTTGATAGCATCGAAGAGGCTATCTCACTCCAAAATGATGTTAAGCAAGGATTGTCTTCGGCGCTTTTCACCCAAAATCTTCGACATGAAGAACTCTTTCTGTCCGTTTTAGGCAGTGACTGTGGGCTTGCAAATGTCAATATGGGCACCTCTGGCGCAGAAATAGGGGGCGCTTTTGGGGGCGAAAAAGAGACTGGGGGAGGGAGGGAAGCGGGATCGGATGTTTGGAAGTATTATATGCGCCGGCAAACCTGCACTATTAATTGGAGCAATGAACTTCCGCTGGCCCAAGGGATTAACTTTACCTTACCAAAAAAGGAAGGTGCGATGTGAAGCAGATATTAATAGAGCCCCCGCACCCTTTATTACCCGATGAGAATGGTTTTTTTGGAAAATATGGGGGTCAATACCTGTCAGAAGAATTAAACCCCAATCTCACAGAGTTGACGCGAGAATTTTATAACATCATTGAAGATAAAACATTCTGGTTTAGTTTCGTAAATTTGGTCCAAGAGTTCAGCGGCAGACCTACTCCCATCACCTTTGCTGGCAATTTAACCCGGCTATTAGGAGGAGCGCAAATATATTTGAAACGGGAAGATTTAAATCATACTGGCGCCCATAAGATTAATAATGCTTTAGGTCAGGGATTATTAATGCAACGTTTGGGCAAAAAAAGGGTAGTGGCGGAAACAGGAGCCGGCCAGCATGGCTTGGCTACCTCCATAATGGCGGCTCGGTTCGGTTTTGACGCACATATTTATATGGGGAGTGAAGATGTTAGGAGGCAGCGGCCAAATGTATTTTGGATGGAACGGTTTGGGGCTGAGGTAAATCCGGTACAAAAGGGAGATTGCACTCTTAAGGAGGCCATTACTGCAGCACTTGAAGATTGGCTGGTTAACCGCAAGACCACCCATTATTTATTGGGCACTGTTTGTGGCCCTCATCCTTTTCCTGCGCTTGTGAGTTATCTTCAAAGTATTATTGGTCTTGAAGCACGCATGCAAATGTTAGAACGATTAGGTAGATTACCCTCTAAAGTATATGCCTGTGTGGGAGGTGGCTCTAATGCGGTTGGCATCTTTCAAGGTTTTTTGACAGGGGATGTCGAATTGATCGGTGTTGAGGCCGGAGGAACAGGCATAAAAAGCGGTGAGCATGCCAGTCGCATTGCCAGTGGGCAAGGATCCCTAGGAATAGCTCAAGGCTATAAAACAATTTTTTTACAAAATGAAGCAGGGAAATTGTTGAGCACGCATTCAATAGCAGCTGGGCTAGATTATGTCGGCATTTCGCCTATCATTGCGGATTGGGCTGATCAAGGAAAGGTTAGAATTGAGCAGGCATTTGATGAAGAAGTTATTGAGGCAGCCAAGTTATTGATGCAGGCAGAAGGTATTATTCCGGCGCTTGAATCATCACACGCGCTCGCAACTGCTTTCAAAGAAGCCAAAAATCTTTCATCCGATGATATTCTTTTGATTAGTTTATCCGGACGGGGTGATAAAGATATTTTTGCTTATGGCAGGATTCTAGGGGACAAGTCATGGACAGATTACCTTAAAAGTATTATTGAATATGAATAAATTTTTATTAAGCGCCAGCTTGGGTCCCTTGGGAATTGGGGAATCAATGTCTTTACTATAGGATCTATTATGTTGTCCAATCCACAGGCTTCAGGCTTTACTTCTATGTTACCGGTTATTATCGCAGTAGTGGTCAGCGCAGCAGTGCTTATTTTAATTGTGTTACTGCTGCTTCGCGCACGTCGACTACCCATTGTGAGTGGTAGTGAAGAGCTCATTAATAGTCAGGGGGATGTTATTCTTATCCCCGGCGATGAAGCCCACCCGCGCGTCAGAATACGCGGTGAATTATGGCAAATCCGATCAAATGTCCCTTTAGAGGAGGGCCAAACGGTCAAGGTGGTCGCTATTGATGAATTATTTCTCATTGTCTCCCCTGTTAATTCTAAAATCCAAAAAGGAAAATCAGCATGATTGGAACATATACACTTGCCATAATAGTCGCTCTACTGCTCTTTAGCGCGGTTAAAATATTGAAAGAATATGAGCGCGGCGTGATATTTACGCTGGGCAGATTTTGGAAGGTTAAAGGTCCAGGCTTAGTATTGGTGATTCCTTTTTTTCAACAAATGGTGAAAATTCAGCTTCGAACAGTAGTAATGGATGTGCCTTCACAAGATGTCATTTCTCGAGATAACGTTTCAGTGCGGGTTAGCGCTGTGGTTTATTTCAAAGTGGTGGATCCTCAACGAGCGGTGATTCAAATAGAGAATTATTATGAAGCCACTAGCCAGCTAGCCCAAACCACTTTGCGATCAGTACTGGGCCAACATGAGTTAGATCAAATGTTGTCTGAGCGAGACAAATTGAATGCTGATATTCAAAGAATTCTCGATGAGCAAACCGATGCCTGGGGTATAAAGGTATCTACTGTAGAAATAAAACATATCGATCTTAATGAAATCATGATTCGTGCCATTGCGAGGCAGGCTGAGGCAGAGCGGGAAAGAAGAGCTAAGATTATTAATGCTGAAGGGGAGCTGCAAGCCTCTGAAAAGCTCACTCAAGCGGCTAAAGTCTTATCTACGCAGCCACAAGCTATACAGTTGCGCTATTTACAGACATTGATCGATATTTCTTCAGATTCAAAAGCTACCATCATTTTCCCACTTCCTATTGATCTGTTGTCCTCTTTACAAGGTGCTTTAGACAAAGTAGCAAATAAGTCATAGGCTCGCATTATTCAGTTGTAGCTCCTCGAAAAGAAGAGCTACAATAGCAAATTGAATTGAGCTCCCCTTGGGAGTTGATGAACATAATTTGCCTTATTAGTGGACAAAAACTTAGCGCTGTAGCCCGCGATCAATTTGGTAGACGACGGGGGTAAGCGTAAGTTTTTGTCCAATACAGGATGATGCGCATGGCAACCGCATCAAACTGAATAAGCCCTTGACTACACTTCGTTTCCTCCAGGCTACAACACTCAAAGTAGCCGGGATGTAGCGTAGCGAAATCCAGGAAGATTCAAGCCCTCAAATGTTTGTCAAGGGGGGTGATGCGGTTGCCATGGATGATGCGCACGGATTGCGGACCTTTAAGATTATTTTAATATTATGTATTTATTATAAGTTAAAGCCCAATAAAGTCTCTAAGCAAGTGCCAGGACCACCCCTAGCTAGCGTGAGGAAATATGCAAGATCATCCGGAATTTTTTGAAGATCACGTCGAAAAAAACAGAACTTGGTATACTATTTTAACGCGGGGTATACTCAGCGTTGTAACAGGTGCTGATACTCTTTTTACCCTTATAAAGCAATATTGCACGTGGCGCCTGCATTTTACCAAGGGAATAAATTCTGTACTTCGCACGGCAGATTTTTATAAATCGGGGAAGTCAGCCTACTTTGCGGGTCCCATAATTATTGGTTCTATTATTGGGGCTCCGATCTTTTTGGCCTCAGCTGCAGTCGAAGAATATGAAAGATACAAAAATGAGAAAGAAAGAATCGAGCAAGCCAGACTGCTGGGCTTAGAAGTAAAATTTGTTAACGATGGTCTTAATACAAAGTTAACCGGGAAGTTAAATGGCGTTGATTTTTCTTTGCGCGACGATGGGCAATACGGATTAAATAATGATCAACTGCTGATATATATTTTGCATCAATACCTTCAGGCTCATGATCTTCATGATCTTGTAGGGGAAAAATTTCGGGAAAGCCTAGTAGAAAAAAGAGGCAATAAAGGTTATTTGCCAGGGCAAGAAGGTATGATTCGCCTTCTCGAAAAAGCCCTCAGTCACTACAGTCGCACTACTGTTACTCGTGTTGATCCTTACTTTCCTGATAAAGTTAATACCTACATTAACACCATTCAAAAACAAGCTACGAATCTTACCTGGCCTGAGGGGTTTAGCGGTAAGGTAGTCGCCGCCCTTAGTTTAGGTGAAGTTGCTCCATTTGAAGTTCCAATTGACCCTGTCATCAAAAAGAAACAATCAAAAATCTTAAGGGCTGTAAAAAATATCATGCAATTCTTGCATAGAAATAATACAGCCATGGCAATGGTTACTGGGGTTGCTATTATTGCAGGGTTGGCAATCTCATGGCCTGTATTTATTGTGGCAATAATTGTCGGCCCCCTGGCAGGCATAGCAGGTATTCTCTATAGCCGCTATATCACTAAGATCAATAAGCGCAAAGCGATCGAAGTTAATAGAACTATTGAGCATGATAAAACCAGACATGACCTTCTTTACAAGGTCAATTCGCTGCAGGGCAAACAATACCAATATGATAAACAACCTGTAAAAGAGAATGCGGGTCCCCCAGAAGCCCTTATTGCATTACCCGAAATTGATAGAGCCATTAAGGCTCGTCTCATAATTCATACCATTGCTCAATGGGGTTATTGGCTTTCTATTGGTCTTGTGGTTGGAATTGCCATTATGTGTACCATTTGTTTATTAGCCCCCTTAATCTTGCCTGCCATACCTCTCGTCGGGTTGCCTCTTTTCGCCACTTCTTTTACCTGGACCGGTTTAGCGGCAGGATTAATGGGAATAGTGTACGGCCTTCGTTATGGCTTCAAAAATGCGAAAGATTATCTCACTAAGGAGGGTCAAGCCGAGGTCGATCGTATTCGAGTAGTGCACTCTCGAGTAGAAAATTGTCGCAGACGTGTTGGCGACAAGGCTTTTGACCCCCTTTTTAAGTACTCAAAAGAGCAATTAGTCGCTGAATTGTTAAGAGCTTATAATGAGTTTTCTCGACAAAAAAAGGCTACGTATAACAAGGTTCAAAGACAAATTGACGGTGCAGCAGACAAGGCTTTGGAAGATGTTTTAGCGCGAAAAGAAATGATCCTGCTTCGATTAGAAGAGGTCACTGGAATCAGACGTGATCGCGACTCAGTAACTGGATTACCTCAGAATCAAACAGCAGACTTTTATAATAAATTGTCGCTCTTCTTACAAGAAGATAAAAGCCTAGCCCCTGATGCGAATAGATTACTTACAGAATTTAAGACAGAGATTCTAGATGTAAAAAGTTCTGTCGAGGCTCATCCTCGTACTGGATGGTTCTCCAGTATCAATAAACACAATTTATTCAGCCTTAATCGCAAAGCAAATAAATATATTTTCCCTGCAGCGGGGGCAGCCTGTATAGCACTGGTTTTAGGAGCAATGTTATTTGGTCCGGGCGCTGTTGTAGCATTTAGTCTCGTGGCTGTTGCGGTAGCAGGATTTTTTGTTGCTCAAAAAATATGTGAATATAAAGCAGCTAAAAATTTGGAAAAATTGTCTGATACTGAAATGAAGGTATCGTTAATTGAGACTATTTGTAAAGCAGAAAAGAGTACTGCTAAGTTGGCGCAAGTGAAAGATTCCCAAAAGGGAGCCATACCATCTACGCCGGGTGGTTCGAGGGAACCGCTATTCTCCTTGGAGGAAAATAATTCAAACGGTCAGGGAGCATTAAGGAAGGAAGGAAGGCCTAGCAGTGGCTTCTTTTCCGGGTTTGGGTATAATCAAGCCGCAAATCATAATGAAAGACCTGGCGGTGGGGAAGAATCACTCGGCATCGATCTCTTCGATCCTGGCATAGCAGTGGGTGGTATTAGTAATTAATCATAGTTGTTAGTTCTGCGACATACCCCCCACGTCGTCCCGCGACGACGAGGAGGGATCCAGTTGCTCTTACTCCATAATTATCTCTGACCATTTATGCTTTTGCACCATTGTTGAGAGCAGCATCAGCAAGGGTATAACAAATAAGAGTGCCAGGCATAATATCCCCGCATAATTTAATGCTCTTAAAAAGATAGCAGGCCACAACAAGACAATTGCTAAGGGCGGTGCTAATGCCAGACCAACGATCAAAAGGTTGTTGGTTTGTTTTTTTAATCTCATGCCGTCAGCAAGAAAATCTGCCAAACTCAAGGCCACCCCTAAAAAGGAAGTTAACACACAAAGTGAAGTGAATAGATTAGTTAAAATATTAATTCCCCTATTATTCACGTGGTTAGCCAAGGCGAGTACCATTGCCTTTAAAGGGTGAGTATTGGAATACATCGCACTTAAGTCAGTGGCGGTGGGAATAGTGGCTTGAACTACGAAAATCCAGGCAAGATAAAAAATTAAGGGGATGAGTCCGCCTAAAAAAATTGCCCAGTACAGCTTTTTTGTGTCGCTGCTTAAGTAGCTACGAATTGAAGGGATAATACAGGCATAACCAAACGCTGTAATACAGGTGATTGCTGAGCCATTGCCTTGCAAATGTCGAAAAGATAAATTTGGAATGGCGGTAAATGGAATCAGTAGCAAAATTAAAATTATACATATCAATAATTTACTGCTCATCAAGCCGCGGTTTACATAATCTACTAATCGGATTCCTTTATAAACAATAAATCCAAGACAAACGGTAAACAATACAGCATTTAACCACATGGGCGTTTGTATCTTAAATTGTTCAAATAGGATGCCCAGTAAATCTTCCCCACTTGAAATATAGGCGGCTAAAAGCGTATACAGAAGCGCTAAGGTGATCACCCAAGTGATTACCGCTCCCGTTTTACCTAGCGTTTCCTTGGACATAGAGATTAAATTACTGTTCTCAGGAAGTTTTAAATTCACTCGCAGAAGTGCGAACGCCCCTATCATCATCATTGCCCAAGCACCTAACATAATAATGATGGTTCGCGTGACACCTTCTTGAGCTGTAGCCATCGGCAATGCGAGCATACTGCCGCCAATGCAAGTCCCTAAAATTAAAAAAATCGCACCAATAAATCTGCTATTCATAAAAGCCTCTATCAGCATTTATCTGTTTAGTTGAGAAAAGAATTCGGTAATGTTGGTCGATAAATAATATGCCCTAGGGGGCAAAATAGTTAAAATAGCAGGTATAGAAGGGGCAAAGAAAAACGTCTTTAAAATTATTTAAAGAAGAAGATGAGCGTTTTGGGGCATTCAATCTTTTATTCATTTTTTTATGATATTATGCTTTAAAAAATTATGCAATTTTTCGTGAGATAAAATTTTGGACAAGAAATCACCACCAATAATTACCATAAATAGTTTGAGTCACGATGGGAGAGGAATTGGGTATCTTTCCGGTAAAGCAACCTTTGTAGAAGGGGCTTTAAAAGGTGAGGAACTTGAAATTGAGTATCTCAAACGGAAAGCCTCATGGGATGAAGCTAAAATCGTAAACATTCTTTCGCCAGCCCCAGGCCGAAAAAAACCAGCCTGTGATTTTTTTACTATCTGTGGCGGGTGTAGTCTTCAGCATATGGATAATTCGAGTCAAATAATACACAAAGAGTCCGTATTGATTGAGCAATTGTTGCATATTGGGAAGGTCACCCCCAAAGAAATACTACCCCCGGTATTTGCCAATGAATATGGATACCGTCGTAAAGCGCGTCTGGGGGTGCGCTATGTATTCAAAAAAGAAAAATTATTGATTGGTTTTCGCGAAAGAAATGGCCGTTATTTAGCAGATATTGAGGCTTGTTCTGTATTGCACCCTAGCATTGGGCAAAACATTCCACTACTGCGTGATTTCATATTATCGCTAGAAGCTTACTTACATATACCACAATTAGAAGTCGCTGTCGGAGGGGACAGCACTGCAATTATTATTCGCCATATGGAACCTTTCAACGTAAAGGACCAAGAGACCATGCAAAAATTTGCGACGGTAAATAATTTTCAAATTTATCTGCAACCAAAAGGGCCAGAGTCAGCTTATTTATTTTATCCTCAAAATACGCACCCTCGATTGCGTTATCTATTGGAAGATTATCAATTAGAAATGCTATTTCATCCCACTGACTTCACTCAAGTGAACAGTGAGATAAATAAAAAATTAATTCAACAAGCAATTGCTTTGTTAAAACCTAATCAAGATGAGACCTTATTGGATTTATTTTGTGGGATTGGAAATTTCACACTTCCTTGTTCCCGTTTTTATAAAAAAGTAGTAGGGGTAGAAGGGAGTCAACTTATGGTAGAGCGGGGTTATGAAAATGCGTTGCATAACGCGATTACCAATGTTGAATTTCATTGCCGTAATTTGGCTGAGCAAAATGATTCTGATAGTTGGATGCAAAATTTTGATGCTATTTTACTCGATCCGCCGCGCATTGGAGCATGGGAAATCATTCAAAAAATACCCCATAGTAATACTAAAAAGGTGCTTTATATTTCTTGTAATCCAGCCACTTTATCACGCGATGCCGCTCATCTTTGTCAGAACGGTTTTATGTTGGATTCCGTTGGCGTATTGGATATGTTTCCCCACACCAGCCATGTTGAATCTATAGCATTATTCACACGAAAATGAGGCGTCTATGAGACGACAATCTAAATTAGTTTATACAGACAGGGGTGCCATTAATATAGAGGCATGGTTGTACAACCTCGTTATGGAACGTCAGAAATCTGATGAAAATTTATTGCGAGAAGCGAGTTTTTTAGCAAAGCTTGCTGGAGAAGATCATCTAACGCCGAATGGTGAATCGTGTTTACACCAAGGCCTAGCGATGGCCGAGATTTTGGCAGATTTAAATCTGGATGATGACACGTTAGCGGCTGCCATGGTGTATAGCTCGGTACAAAACGCTGATCTAACTTTAGAAGATGTTGAAGAGCATCTCGGTAAGGAAGTCACGAAGTTGATTAGAGGCACGCGTCAAATGGATGCAGTGCATTCACTACATGGAAAACTAACACAAGGAACTCACCTCGCTTCTACTATCGATAATCTGCGTAAAATGATGCTGGCCATGGTGGATGATGTTCGCGTGGTGTTACTCAAACTTGCTGAGCGTCTTTGTATCCTTAGAAATATGTTGGCTTTTTCCGAAGTTGAAATGAAACGAATTGCGAAAGAAACTATGGATATTTATGCGCCACTCGCAAACCGTTTGGGAATTGGACATTTAAAATGGCAGCTTGAAGATCTTGCTTTCCGTTATCTCGAGCCAGAGGAGTATCATCTTTTATCTAAAGGTTTAAAGGAACGCAGAGTTGATCGTGAAGACTATGTTGTATCATTAATCAACACACTGAAAGATGAGTTGCAGAAAGCAGAAATTAGCGATTGTGATGTTACAGGACGCGCGAAGCACATTTACAGTATCTTTCGAAAAATGCAGCGCAAACATGTGACCTTGGATGAAATTTATGATGCGATTGCTTTTCGCATTTTAGTATCAAACATTGAGGATTGTTATTCGACATTAGGGATAGTTCATTCTTTGTGGGAACACATTCCAAAAGAATTTGATGATTATATTATTCATCCTAAACCGAATGGTTATCGTTCCATCCACACGGCGGTGATAGGTCCTAACGATAAATATATAGAGATTCAGATTCGTACTTTTGACATGCATCGAGAAGCTGAATTGGGTGTTGCTGCACACTGGATTTATAAAGAAGGTTCTACCAGTAAAACGAGTTATGAAACAAAAATCGCGTGGTTGCGTCAAGTTATGGGGTGGCAAAAAGAAATCACCGAAACTCAAAAAGAAAGCCAAGAAATTTTTTCAAATATTTTTGAAGACAGATTATATGTGTTTACGCCCAATGGTGATGTCATAGAGCTACCTGGCGGTTCTACACCTTTAGATTTTGCCTATCATATTCATACTGAATTAGGCCACCGATGTCGCGGTGCGAAAATTAACGGTTCCATTGTTCCGCTTACCTATTCATTAAAGTCGGGGGAAAAAGTTGACATCTTAACGGCAAAACAAGGTCACCCCAGTCGTGACTGGTTGAATCCCCACTTGGGTTATTTAAAAACCGCCCGCGCCAGAGCGAAAGTTTTGAATTGGTTTAGAAAACAAGATTACGATCGGCATCACGCCGAAGGTCATGATCTTCTCGAGCGAGAATTAAAGCGCCTTGGGATTAGAGATGTTTCTTATGAGGAGCTATCCGATAAATTGCATCAAAAATCTAAAGAAGAAATGTTAGTTGCACTGGGGCGCGGTGATTTAAGAATACATAATGTCATGCTCGCCGCGCAAATGATGACCGATACCCCCAAAGAGACAGAAAAATTCATTCCTACTTTTGCTGATGTTTCAAAAATCAAATCACAAGTTTCAGATGCTGATATTGTTTTTGAAGGCGTGGAAAATTTATTAACCTATTTAGCCAAGTGTTGCAAACCTGTTCCCGGTGATCAAATTATTGGCTATATCACCATGGGTAGAGGAATTTCTATACACCGTCAAGATTGTCAAAATTTAGTGGAGAGATCAACTCTATTTCCAGATCGCAAAATCGAAGTTAAATGGGGGGGCGGTAGTGATAAGCGTTACCCTGTCGATTTGAATGTGCTCAGCTACGAGCGGGATGACCTTGTGCAACATATCACCGCGTTATTGGCCAACGAACATATTCCGATTGCAGCTATTAATATCACGCATAATCGTACCAATAATACCGCTATGATCCATCTAACTATTGAGGTAGACAGTTTGAATCCACTCAGCCGATTATTGGCACGCATTTCACAGTTGCAGGGTGTGATAAGTGTGCAGCGTGACTGATCGATCGCACTCAAGAGATGTGAAAACAAATGTTTTTAGATCCGCGTGGTGGTTAGCGAATTCTCATCTGCAAACTATCTGGCCAGTTCTTTCTAGGCGAAAAATTAATCTTCCGCTACGTCGTGAAAGACTCGAATTACCTGATGGTGATTTTTTAGACCTCGACTGGATGGGCAGCAATAGTGACCATATTGTGTTGGTACTACATGGTCTAGGGGGTTCAGTTAATTCTCCTTATGCACAAGGTATTTTGAAAGTCATTGCAACATTCCAGTGGCAAGGCGTTTTTATGCATTTTCGGGGTTGTAGCCACGAACATAACCGTCTGCCGCGTAGTTACCATTCTGGCGAGACAGAAGATTTGAAATGGGTTATTAATGAAATAATGCGACGTTTTCCCAATGCTAAGTTATCGGTGATCGGATTTTCATTAGGGGGCAATGTATTATTAAAGTGGTTGGGTGAAGAAGGAAAAACCGCGGCAGTTACTTGCGCGATTGCTGTATCTGTCCCATTTGAATTAAACAAGGTCGCGAATCGAATGCGTTCGGGGATATCACGATTTTATCAATGGTGGTTATTGCGCCAATTAAAACAAGATATTATTGAGAAATTTAAAGACAAACCGTCAGTCATTGATCTGGGAAATTTGAAAAAGTTGCGCACTTTTTGGGAATTTGATGATAAGGTCACTGCCCCCTTGCATGGCTTTATTAATGTTGATCATTATTATAAAACGGCTAGCTCGCGGCAATACCTAAAAGCGATAGCCATACCCACCCTTATTATCCATGCTAAAGATGATCCTTTCATGACGCCTGATGCCATTCCTAAGGTTGAGGAAATTTCTAAAGATATCACTTTGGAGTTAACTGAATCCGGTGGGCATGTGGGCTTTATTTCAGGAAGCATCCCTGGTCGTTCCAAATATTGGTTAGAGGAACGGATTCCTAGATTTATTCAAGAATATATATAATTCTTCAATTCAAAAGGGGAACCAAGCTATATTTTGGGAGGCAAATCGTTGTCGGCATCTACATTAGGAGCAACATCTGAATCGATAAGAGGTTTTTCAATATTACTCAACCATTTATAAAAATCATCTGCATCATCCTTTCTGAAAAATCCTAATGGTCTACTAGCCGATGCCTTTTTAGCATTATCAATTAAGCTGTTTAAAAATGCAGCGTTTGCGGTACTCTTGAGACTATCTATCCTCATTAACATTTGGTATGCATGAAAGGGTAGTTTGAAAGCAATATCCACTTCATCCATTTTTGCAGCATTTTTTATGTTATATGATTCTCCACCTCGAGAAAAAAAAGTGTTCACCTTTCCCGCTAAACCTAAAATTCTTGATCTTATTTCATCTATATACGGTTGAACATCCTTTACTGGGTGAGGTTGACTTATAAACTTTTGATCGAAAGCCTGAAATATGGCGTGGGATTGCGCTTGATTTAAAAAAGGGTGTGCTTTTCTTAAGGCATTAATAAAATTCTGATATCGATGCGATGGTGATAATTCTTCTTTTAATTCAGGATAAATATATTCATAGATTCTTTCTGGTTGATAAAATTCGTCAAAAAGGTCGTGAGCAGATTTATAAAATGCAGAACCCTCAATTAGTTCAACCTCATCTATAGGAAGGAACTCTGAAACTTTTTTACGCGAATCAAACTCACGTAACTCAGCTAAAATATTAGCGAGATCTGCTGAGTTTTTCACTAAAGACAGCTCAGGCCCAATTTTTGCAAGCAACTTATAGAAATCATGCGTATGCGTGTGGCGATTAAAAACCGCCTTTTTATTAAGACGCTGGTTTGCTATGGCCACCATCCTAGAGAGGGCGTCAGTATTGGCCTGAATATCGGTAGACACATGAATGCCCCTGTCCCTCATTTGCCCAAGACCAGTAGGGGAGCGTTTTTTTTGCCAGAATGCTTTATCATTTACGATATTTTTAGTTTCTAATAATAAAGCCGTAATTAGGTCTTCCCGAGAAAGTTCGGCTAAAATAAATTTAGGATCAACCGGAAAGAAGTCGGGATAGCGAGTGAATGTGTTTGCAGCAGCATTTAATAAATCCATATTTTGGGGGGTATAAGATTTTTGTATGCAAGTTTCTACATATTTTTTATAGAACATTACCAGTTCTGATTTCACCAGCTCATTAAAATCATCGATTGCAACATCAGTCTGATTTAACGACTTAAGTTTTAGAAACAGGGTCTCAACGAGAAGTTTCAATTCCTTAGGAATTTTGCCCCGGAAAATTTCGTCGAGCTTCGCGACCATTTTTTCCAAGTGCACATTTTTTGGTGAAGGCGGATGCTTAGGTTCTGATGGAATGGGCTGATTATTTTCGCCTCGAACATTCGCTTCATATTGTTCATATAAAATTGCAGCATCACTCTCGCTAATTACTGGCAAACGCTGCGGATTGCTGAAATAAGCGGGAATTATATTAAGGAGGAAACTTTTTTTGGCATTTTCTAATGCAGTTATCCTCTCTGACTTATCAGCTATCATAGATGCTTTGTAAATAGCGACTATGTATAGTGCCATAACATGATATTTTTGATCGAGATTGTTATGTGCGAAATTAAAATCATTAATTCCTTGCTTAGCCAAATACGCGGGATAATTGCTTACTATGATAGAGAGTGAATGGGCAATTATTTTCGAAGCCTCAATGAGAGAGCTACTCAAGTTCTTTGCTAAAGAATTAGGAGGTATAGGGAATAATAACTTAATAATGTTATTGTTTGCATAATTTGACAAGTCATTCTTAATCAATTCGGCACATATATCAAAACTTTCAATGGCTCTAATTGAGAATCCCTGACCAAATGCTGACTTATTAACTGAAGCTGGTAGTGGTTTTTTACCCTCAACTTTAGCAGGTTCGCGCACGGAAAATATAGCGGGAACTGGTTGCTGCGTAGGATTCGCTTTATATGCTAAGGGGATCACTAATCCATTTCTTTCTATTTCTTTTATAACAGAGGTATTTACATAGTATTGGCCTGTTACATCTCTATCATTTCGCCAGTAAAAATAGGGGTAATCTTGATGTTGATATTCGCTAGTATTAAGATGATCGGGGGCGGTTATATGCTTATCCGTTAAAGCGTTACCTAAAGATTTCAGTAAGGAGGCGTGATGATCATCGACTTGATAAATGACGGCTTCTTTACCGTATTCATTGCTCGCCTGGGAGGCAACGCGCCATTGTGTATTATCAAGAATTTTAAATGTTACAGCTTCTTCTGCGCTAAACAATATAGGTAAGATGATTTCGAATATTTTTTTATATTCCGTTTCAGTGTTTTGTCTATCACCTTTACTTAATGAAACATGACATTTGGGACCAATAATTTCATTATTATGCAGAGCATACATTTTAGTCAGTGGGTCAAATTTACAAGGACTAAAATAAATATAGCCCCCCGTGTTTTTGTTAGCGTCCGGTGGATAATGAATTTTCCAAATTTTTTCTTGATTAGCTAGTTTTTTGGGATTGTAACTAAAATGCTCTCCATCACAATAGAGGGCCTCATTAACCTGAAGAGCCTTCATTTTCTCAAGCAATTTATCTATATTTTCATTTACGGGAAATACTTCCGAATTTCTGGGGTTTTCCAGAATTTGAGGCAACTTTGCATTAACCTTCTCTAAAATAGTAACGAGAGTTGGGTCTCGGAATTTGAGTAAGTCCTGGTTATAGGTCGATTGGATTGCCGATAAAATTCCTAAAATTTGATCTTTTTCGAAATAATTGCCAGCTATTTGCAGAAGGATGGCATTCACTCGCTTTTCAACCATTGCGTTAGGAAGAAGGCCTGCGGGCAATATAGATTTAAAAGGCTCAATGATCAATTGCTTGTAGTATTCCTCAACTACTTCAAGAGGCAAAGTAGTCGTTTCCTTTACAACCACCTGCTGAGAGGGCTTGTTATCTTCTATCTGAATTATATTTTCAGCTTCTGCTTTTGAGGCCTCTTTTACGATTTTATTATCGCGCTCTGTTTTAGACTCTTCCTGTGCACCTACTTTCTCAACGTCTTTTTCAGTCGCTTCTGATACCCTAACATCAGCAAATATTTGGGCTAAAGCTTGAATAATTACTTGTGTTACAGAATTAATTATTGCAAATGAGTAGCTTGGCTTGGTATATATTACTACTTCGCGAGCAAAATCCCGCCCTTTTCTAGGGTATGATTTCCACCTCGCATAATTGACAATTTTGAAAGTAATACTTTCCGCTGCATCAAATAATTTACGTAAAACAAGACCGTTCAGTTTTCGGTGATCATTAATTTTTCTTAGGGGTTTAACTAATATCTTTTTGCTATTTAGCGCAATATGGTTCTCAACAATATCATTGCTGTCTTCTACCCTTGAAGTTTCTCTGTAGGTGTCTTCAACCAAATTACAAGGCCTGAAATAAACATAGTTGCCTACAAATTTATTAGCATCGTTGGCGTTACTGATTTTCCATATTTTTTCGCTAGGCTTTAGCTTTTCTTGATTATAAGTGAATTTTTTTCCATCGCTATATATTGTTTCATAGAAACCTAGATTATCTATTGCATCAAGTAATGCATCTGTATTTTCATCAATAGACACCACGGCGCTGTATCTTTGTTGGTTATCCGTGATAAAAGCCGGCAACAGTGTTTTTGCTAAATCTAATACTTCTATTAAAGGTGACTTAGGATCTTCTTTGGCTATATAGCTTTTTAGCGTGATCAGAATTGCAAGGATGTTTGCCTGGTTAAAGTCAGTTGCTAAGGCTATCTGTCCCACTATAGCAGTAGCCTGATGTACCTGTATTTGGAGCGATGATAAGTTGACCAATAAATTCTTAAATCGATTAAAATTGGACAATACGTCGCCAATAAACGTTTGGTAGAGTTGTTTTGGATGAGTTGTATCGTATTCTAATGGCATTTTTAGCCCTGTATATACTAAATATACTTGTATTATAGCTACCCACCATTATCAAAGTATTGTGGGATTCTTATGATAATATTCGACTCATATATACACAAAACCCTCATAAAACCTTAATGTTTTTTTGATAGATTAATGGGTCATTTAAAATACTATTTTTCGGACCACTTTCTTATTTGAGGACTTAACGATGCAAGACCATAATGAATCCGGGGCTGACTCTCGTGATAAGGCGATAGATAAAACTCCGATCCATAATTCGACTCAAACAATTCTGAGCCAACTTCAACCTGCCCCTGCCCCAACCATTCGAGATGGCAATAATCAGCCCAAAAGACCCCGAGAAGAAGATTCAAATACTGAGGAAAACAGCCGAAAGATGGGTCCAAGCATAAACAATAGGGCTACAGCTGCTCTACCCATAGGCACGTTTTCATATGATGGAAGGATGATACTGAAATTCTCAAATGAAGCTTGCGCAATTAAATACAAATCAGATTGTGCGTCCAAAACTACTGAGCAGTATGGAGAATATGTTTTAAGCGACCCGGGAGTGCAGGAAAAAAAGGTAAAGGAAATAAGCAACGCCGAATTTAAAAATTTTAAAAATGCTTTTAGAACTCATTGTAAAGGTATATTTCATCGAAAATTTAGAGCAAATTGTATGGTAGATATCTATGGCTTTAATAAACTAGATAACAATAACAATAACAATAACAATAACAATAACAATAACAATAACAATAACAATAACAATAACAATAACAGCAATTGCAAAAGTTATATCTTAATAGAATTCACGCTAGCAAAATTTGCAAAGCAATTTATGAGCAGTTACGAAAAGAGCTTAGTGGGTGCTAGCCAGAGAAGTAAATATGTGGAATTTGAAGCAGGTTGTGTAGATGATTTCCCAACCGCATATGAAATTCTCGATTCTATTACTTACACCAAATTAACTGCTGCAAAAGAAGCACAGAAAAACCTTATTGCTTTAAACCAGAAGAATGTCAAGCTGACAAGTGAATCACTTAAGAAAGGCATTATCAATTACCTCGAGCAAAACACTTTATTGGTAGCGGAAAATTTATCAGGAGAAATTCTCGTTCTAAAATGTAATCTTGACATTGAAATGCTCACTCGGAGTATAAATAATCATAAAATCTGTCCGGTTGTGAGAGCAAAAATGTTTTTATTTCTCGATTTATCAACTATTAATGACCAGATTTTTAAAAATAAATTGCTGACATTACCTCGAGATCAAGATAGTGCGAACCTATTTTTAGACTCCAAGAGTACAATAATATCAACCATAAATATGCATAACAAACCTGGTGTCACTAGACCTGCGATTATCGAAATGATTAAAAAGATTGAAAATTTTTTTAAAGAACGGGAACTTTCTAATCAAGATACTCCCCAGCTAGGGTTAGGAAAAAAATAACGTTCTTGCTAGCTAATACACTCTTGCGGGGGGCGAGGAAATACTTCCTGGTACGACGGTAAAGAGGCAGCCCACACAAGTCGGAACTATAAAATGAACAAAATTTTGTGGGCAGCACTAATTAAAGTGATTGTATGTTCACCCCATGAAATATTACTCTCCAGCTGTAAATTGGTTGATTTGCAGAGAATGAATTTTTATAAATAACCTGCTTTCCTTGAGGATTTAATCATGCAAGAAAACAATAAAGAGACAAACACTGCCTCTGCAGATGCGCAACATAATAAGGTTAATGATAGTACTATAAATATCCTGATGCGACTTCAGAGTGATTCTTCCGGTGGTAGCAACATTAGCCTTAAAAGGTCGCGAGAAGATGATGATCAGGGGAACCAGCAAAAGATAGGTCCAGGGGTAAGCGATACGAGTCACGGAAAAATTTTACCTGTAGACCAGTTCTTATTCGAAGAAAGAATTTTATTAAAGTTTTTGAGTGAGAAAGACGCTCAAAATTACACAATGGCTTTTGCATCAGATACTGCTGAACAGTATGGGGAATATGTTTATCAGAAAGATGAACAGAGTCGAGATAAATTTGAAATCAAGCCGATTGTGGGTGAGGAATTGATAAATTTTAGGCGTGTATTCCAGGCTCATTGTATTAATTCAATTAAACAAAAATTGCAGACAGATTGCATGAAATCCATTTACCGATTTAACAACAACATTAACAATAACAATAATAATTGTAGTGATAACAAAAATTTTACTTTAATGGTTACTTCTTCGGCGAAAGATGCTAAACAATTTGGAGCCTTTTATAAAGGCGCGAAACTCCAAGTTGTGAGTAAATTTGTGGTCTTTGAGCAAGGTAGTTTAAGAGGGATACCTGCAGCTTATGAGGATGCTCCTATATTGATAGAGCAAAAATTTAATAGTGATGTAAGAAGAAAAATAGCATTATCCAAACGGGGCGTCGAAAAAAGCGCAAATTCAAAGCAAGAAATCATAAATGAAATTATATTCAAATTAAGCGATAAAACCATATCCATAGTAGGGAACAGGCGAGAAGATTTTCTTATTCTGCATTGTCCAGATGAAACTAAATCATTCCAAGAGCGTATTAAGAAGCATATCTGTACAACGATAAAAATGGGTGATTTGTTGTTGTTAGATGTGTCAGAGATTCCTGAAGAATTAAAAAATCAGCTGCTTGCCACCAAAGAAAGTCCTGATAGTGAACAGCTGATAGCGAATTTAGCGGAGGAGGTCTTTACCTTCACTAGAAAAACAAAACATAATCCTCGTTCTACAGCAGAGATGATTATGCTGGCTAAAAAGATTGAAAACTTTTTTACTATACCTGAGGTTGCTGAGGAAGAAAACAACGCTTCGTTAGCCCTATAGCAGTTAACATAATTCTAAAATCTGGGTATGTTGTTATTGTTATTGTCGTTATTATCAACCTGAGTATGAATGTTTTTCTCATCATGTGAAAATTCTGCCTCCTTCGTTCTTAGCTCGGTTTTGAAATTTTCGATAAATTGAGAAATAGACACAGTAGAATCAGCCGATTTTGGTTTGCTGCCTAAAAAGCGCATGCCTTTGATTAACTCAAAGCTTGGGGTAGCAATCACCTCTGTATTTGTTTTACCTGCTACACTTTCATTTTCCCATGCTTCAATTGCCGTTAATATTCTTTTATATGGGCTCTCCATTAAGCGATTATCTCTAATCTCTTTTTTCATGCCGTCTGTTAATTCCTTCAAACTACTCTGTAATCGTTGCAGGGCACTCTTCTTTTGACCATGGAAAAATTGGATTCCAGACATTTCAGCCTGAATTTTATCGATTGGGATAGCAGTGAATGACTCCAGCATACGTATAACTTCCCAGTCACGATGCATAGGGCGAGCTGGGTTTTTTTGAGGCCAGTAACCGTAAGCTTTATATAATAAGTTGATATTTTTGGTCTCTTTGGCATAATCTCTCATTGCCTCAATCGCCTCAGAATTGTATTTTCTTTCACATCCTTCAAATAAACACTGTAGAGCCAACTTATTATTTTTTTGTGCTCTGTAAACTTTAAAGAGGGCTACACAAACCATGCTCTCAGCTGCATATTCACGATCAGATTTCAGTGTCTCCAAGAGAGTAAGTGCTTCTTTATTTTCAGATTGGGCAGCATAAACAAGAAGGTTAAATAGCCTTGTTAGGTCATTCCCATCGAATGCTGGCCACAACTCAGCTAATTTAAGTGCAAGTTCAGGAGTTTTATTTTTTTCATAATACTCACAGACCCGAGAATAATAATGTTTTAATTCGCTCTTTGCGGATTCAAAAAACTGCGGAATAGAGAAAAGCTCATCACTAAACGTGAAAAAATGATTGGCATAAAAATTGGTGTTAGGTTGCTTACCACGTTTCACCTGGATAAATTCTTTATACATAAGGAGAGAGATAGCTTGGCTTGACTGAGAAATTTCTGCTGAACCCCGGCGCCTTTTTTGCTCACCCAAAGAGGTATACAATTCAAAGGACACGTCTAATAGGCTATGAATATGGTTTGCATTAATTAAATTTGGTTTGGAAAAAGCAAGGAACCAACCGAATTTATAAAATATTGAATTAGCATGCTGTATATTTTTTTGATATATCTCGGTAAATGCTGGAGATAAAGCTGCTGCGTTCTTCCCTATAATGAAATCCCAAGCTTTGGTAGAACCATTTTTGAGCGCTTTCTCTAGCCATGAAAGTTGCACTTTAACATTGTCGGGAAAATATTTTGCATAATAACAGTAAAACCAATATGGCAAGTCTCTATCTGGACAGGCCTCGGCTATACTCTCTAGTTTTTGAAAATCAACTATCTCCTCGAGCTTCTTTTCGCTGACTGAAGCAAAAAAGCCACATTGTTCAATTAAAGAATAAATGAAATATCCTGTTAACGGTTGTGCCTGGGAGATGAGCTGGTCTATTAAGCCACTGATATTATTTTCAAATTGTCTCCTAAGAGTGTCTTGTGCTCCTAATAAATTGGAATTACGCAGGAGAGTGATATTTGAATTGTCACCCCATAATGCATGGTTTTGTAGAGTAATATAAGACCATAATTTTTTTGCTAAGTATGGGTTGTGATTAATGTCATCCAAAATATTTTTGGGGTGACTCACACAAAAAACTAATAAAGTCTTACCGCTAAG